>CAYRQC010000199.1:0-5847 GCA_964426265.1 uncultured Phycisphaerales bacterium
GCTGACGTCGCTCCGAGCTTCTTGAGCTGCGCTTCCGTCAACTCGATTTCGACCACGTGGACCTTGCACGCGCTGACGGACTGGTGCAGGGACAGCTCACCGGCCGGAGTGCCGTCGATGATGAGCTTCGCGCCCACCGGCTGCCGAAACCACACTTCCTGCACCTCTTGCGGCCGGAACAGGCGGCAGCCGGTGCCAATGAGCGTCGCGAGCAGACCTACCACCGCGAGCGCACGTCCCGTCGTCATGTACACGGCGTCTTCTCCCTGTTTCCGCATCATTCCGTGGTCGTCATCGACCCGGCGACCGCGCTGATTGACGGACCTTGAACTTCACTTCGACCGATCGTGCGTTCGTCGCGATCGGGTCGATCGTCCACGCGAGCAGGCTGCTTCCGCTCGGGCCGCGGCTGGTCGAAGCGCCGGTGAAGTCGCAAGGTTCCAGCGCCGGATCCACGGCATCGACGATCCTCACCTGGGTCGGCGCATCCGCCGCCGTCCATTCCAGGACGAGCATGACGACGGCGACGTCACCTGGCCGCAGCTCGTTCGGCGTGATCGTCTTGACGAGTTGTGCACCGAACTCGCTCGGCCAGCCGGCGCGCACCGCGTCGCGGCTCGATCCGACGGCCGCATGAGCTGCAACGGAGCCGGTCGCTCCCGCGCTTGTCGGCTTGCCGACCGCGCTGCTCGAACCGAGAACGCCGACGCCAGTCGATTCCAGCACGGCGCCGCCGACACTGGTCAAGCTCACCGCGCCCTTCGCGCTGACGGCGCCGGGCGCGCCGGCGGCGGCTGCCTCGCCATCCACGCCCGTGTCGGACCTCTCCACGCGCTTGCCGCGTCCCGAGTTCTCGCCAGCAGTTCCGGCGTCGGACTTCGCCTCGCCCTTGCCGCCGGTCACCTTTTCGCCGCCACTTCCGGTCTCGGCGAATTGGTCGCTGCGCCCGCCCGCGCTGGCACCACCCTCATGTCCACGAGTGGATTTCTCCGTGCCCTCGCCACCCTTCGAGTCCTCGCCGTCACTTCCGGTCTTGGTGAGTTCACTCTCGCGTCCATGGGTGTCGCGGCCGCTGACCTCTCCCGCGGCGGACATCTGGCGCGGCAAGCCCGTCGACTCCGCTTCGCCGGCGTCACCGCCCGTCTTCCCCTCTCCTCCGATGCCCAGCAGCCGTACCGCCACGCGATTCGATGGAACAGGACCGAGCCATCGATCGTCGGCGAGGAGCATGAACGCGACCGTCTCGCCGCTCTGGACGGAGACCTGGCTGCCGGACAGCGCGGCGATCGGTGGTTGATCACCGCCATTGAAGACGACATCGGTCGCGGCCGGTTTCCGCGTCGCACACGATGATGCGCACACCGCCAGCATGAGCCGGAGCGCAGCGGTTGCATGTGAGCGACGCTGGATGCCACCTGATCCGACCGTCACGTTTTCCACCTCGATGGGGACGAAGGCTAGCTGCGAATCGGGGGACGCGAGCCATCGTGAGCGCATCTCACGCGTCCTCATGCGGATTGCTTCGCCACCAACCGCTCGAACTCCTGCTGTGCGAAGCGGTCGGTCATCCCCGCCACATAGTCACAGGTGACGCGCCAACTGTCGTCGCCCGGCAGCGGCGTCAGCAGTCGTGTGCGCGCCCACTCGGCCATGTCTTGCGGGTGGGATTGCAGCCAGAGGAAGAGCTCGCGCAGCATCCGGCGCGCCTCGTTGCGGACGGCCATGACGTGGTCGGCGTAATAGAAGCGCTTGAAAAGGTAGCGCTTCGCTTCGGACTGCATCTCCGCCATCTCGTCGGAGAAGGCGATCATCCGCACCGACTGGCGGCGCGCGGCGATGGGAGTGTCAACTCCAGCCGCCTTCAACCGCGCGTCGGTCGCCTCGATGAGATCGGCGACCGGCAGCGCGAGCGTCGCGTGGATCGTCGGGCGGAGCAGGTCGCGGGCGGGCGCGTCGGGATAGCGGCGCTTCGCCTCGTGGCGCGCGCGCCGCCAGAGCTCGAGCTCGCCGAGATCAGCTTCCGTGAAGACGCCGAAGCGCAGCCCGTCGTCGAGGTCGTGCGAGATGTAGGCGAGCGAGTCGGCGGCGTCGGCCGCTTGAGCCTCGAGCCACGGCTGCGGTTCGAGCTCGATGTCGGCCGCGGTCGGGCCGCTGCTCTTCACCCCGTGCTTCAAGAGCGAGCTGCGCGTCTCGTAGCTCAAGTTGAGCCCCGAACGCCCGGGATAGGGGTTTTCGAGCAGGTCGACGATCCGCAGCGCCTGCGCGTTGTGCTCGAAGCCGCGGTGGTCGACCATCAGGTCGCGCAGCTCCTCCTCGCCCGAGTGGCCGAACGGCGGGTGGCCGAGGTCGTGCGCGAGCCCGACGGTTTCCACCAACGATTCGTTGAGACCGAGCGCGCGCCCGACCGAGCGCGCCATCTGCGCTACCTCGAGGGTGTGGGTCATCCGCGTCCGGTAGTTGTCTCCGGTGCCGTTGACCAGCACCTGCGTCTTGTACTCGAGCCGCCGGAAGGCGCCGCTGTGGATCACGCGGTCGCGGTCGCGCGCGAACGCCGTGCGATGGGGGTCCTCCGGCTCGGCGTGCTTGCGCCCGCGGCTGCCCGCCGCGGTCAGCGCGTAGGGCGCGAGATCGCGCCGCTCGATCGCCTCGAACTCCTGCCGCGTTCGTTGCATGGTCGCGAGCATCTCCAGAGCCGCATCCAAGGACGCGCGTATTCTGGCGCGGTGACACCCAAATGGAGCTTTCCCGTGGCCGACCCGATCTCCACCTGGAACCGCGAGGCGTGGAATCGCCAGGTGGCGCGTGGCAACCGCTGGACCGTGCCGGTCGGGTCGGCGGCGATCGCGGCGGCGCGGCGTGGCGAGTGGCAGGTCGTCCTGACGCCGAGCAAGCCGGTGCCGCGCGACTGGTTTCCGCCGCTCGCGGGGCTGCCGACGCTGGCGCTCGCGTCGTCGGGCGGGCAGCAGGCGCCACTCCTCGCGGCGGCGGGCGCGCGCGTCACCGTGCTCGATCTCTCGCCGGCGCAGCTTGCGCAAGACCGGCTGGTGGCCGAACGCGACGGGCTCGAGCTCACGCTCTGCGAAGGCGACATGCGCGACCTCTCGCGCTTCGCCGACGCGAGCTTCGGCCTCGTCTTCCACCCGTGCGCGAACGCCTTTGTCGACGACGTGAAGCCGATCTGGCGCGAGGCGTTCCACGTGTTGCGGCCCGGCGGCGTGCTGCTGGTCGGCTTCACTCAGCCGGTTCTGTACCTCTTCGACGAGAAAGCACAGGAGCGTGGCGAGCTGCTCGCGCGTCACGCGCTGCCCTACTCCGACTTCGTCCACCTCACCGCCGTCGAGCGTGCCGCGCTGCAAGCCGACGACGAGCCCTTCGTCTTCGGCCACACCTTCGACGACCAGCTCGGCGCGCAGTTGGCTGCCGGCTTCGTGCTCACCGCGCTGTTCGAGGATCGCAGGCCGGATCAGATGCTCGACCGGCGGATCGCGACCTCAATGGCGACGCGGGCGGTCAAGCCCCGCGGCGGATTGGATTGACGAAGCTCGAAACGGAGCGAACGGGCTCGGCAACGACCCGTCAATACAGCGTGAACTTCGCACCAACGCTCGCGGCGAGGCCGCCCGCCGCGACCGGATCGTTCACGAACCACTGTGCGTACCAGTCCTGCCCGGCGATGGCCGGATCGCGGGAGATCGTCCGGATCACGGTTCCATAGCCTTCGCCGTCACCGACACCCTGCAACGTCACTGGAAACAGGAAGGGCGACGGAACGGTGGCGATGTTGATGGGAACCCCGTTGATGGTCGTGCCGGGAGGAGCCGCGTCGGCCGCAATCGCAACCCACGCGGACGCCCCGCCCAATCCATCGAACACGCCGATCTTGAAGAACGTGTTGCCGAGGTTTGGCGGCGTGTCGGCGAGCATCTGGGGCGTGAAGCCGCCGCTCCCGCTGCTCGCATCTCCATAGAGCTCGGGATTGGGCGGCGACTCCGACCGCAGGCGCGGCCGATCGAACGGCGCCTCCTCAGCCGCGACGCGCGGATCGGTGAGTGCGTGGGTGAGGAAGTCGACGAGGTCGGCCTTCTCGAACTGGTTGATGCTGAGCGGGCCGATCAACGGGTCGAGGTTGTCGGAGAAGTTGCCGCCCTTGACGTAGAAATCGACGACATCGTCGAGGTCACCGATGTTTCCATTGTGCATCCAGCGCTGCCGCAGGCCCGTGTTGCGAAGCGTCGGCGTCTTGAAGCGGCCGCGGTCGGCCGCGCTGCCGGTGACGTTGCGCAACCCGAGATCCTCATGCGGCGGGCGCACGCCGATGTTGTGAAACGAGTCATCCGCAAAGAGTGGTGGGACGTGGCAAAAGACACAGCGCCCCTTGCCGTTGAACAGGTTGAGGCCACGCAGCTGGCCGGGCGTGAGCGCGCTGCTATGGCCGGCGTCGAAGTCGTCCCACGGCGACTGATCGGGAACGAGCGAGCGCTCGTAGGTCGCGATGGCGAAAGCGATCCGCTCGGTCGTGATGGCGTTGGTGCCAAACGCGCGGCGGAAGAGTGCCGGGTATCCGGGGTAACGAGCGATCGCGGTCGCGACGTCGTTCGGCAGGTCGCTGGCGAGCGCGAGCGGACGGGCGCGGATCAGCTTGCGCTCGACGTCGATCCAAGTGCGTCCTGGATGCGCCATCTCGACCGCGGAGACCGGCGGCTTGACCAGTTGGCTCTCCAGAGCGCCGCCGCTGGCGATGCTCTGCGCCCCGGTGAGTGGATCGATGAAGGTCGTCGGCGCGCGGCCATCCCAGAAGTTGGTCGTGAAGTAGCTGGCGCCGATGAACGTCGGTGCCAGGCGTCCGGTGACCTGCGGGTCGAATCCGAAATCGAGCGCGGGCAAGTAGTACCCCGCTCCATCGGTGAGGCGGACGCCGGGGGAGCCGAACGTGTCGTCGGGCGTGTTCAAGACGCCGTCGCGCCCGGGGAGCCGCATGAACCCCGGATCGGCGCCCCCCTGACGCGGCTGGTGGCACGTGCCACAGGCGACGGTGTTGTCGCTCGAAAGCTGCTCGTCCCAGAAGAGGATCTTGCCGAGGACCGTCTTCTCGGGCGTGATCGGGTTTTCGGGCGGCACCGGCGGTGGCCCCAATTGGGCGACCGCGGGCGATCTGCTCGCAGCGCAGATGACGGCGCCGAGCATCCAGTTGATTCGACGGATTCGACATTCCATGGGGTATCGCTCCCGGGAGGGGAACTCCATGTAACGTTCCTTTTGGGAAAGGGCAACGCCACACGGTGGCGCGTTGCCAACGCATTCGCCGTCGGGTTCCAATCTCGTGGGAGGGAATGACGCCATGCGCCAGCACTTCGTTCAGCTCGCCCACTTTGCGCTGTTCATCGGGATCACGGTCACGGTCGGCGGTCGTTCAGACGCCCAGGAGACGCCGGAACCCCAAGACTCCCCCCGCGACGTCGTTGTCGACCTGCCGACGAGCGAGACCGATTACACCTCGATGGTGCGCCTCGCGGCTGGCGGCGCGAGCACGGTGCAGACGCTGATCAACGTCCTCGACTACCGGGAGGGCAGCGATCGGCGCCTCGCCGCACGAGTCCTCGCGCGGATGGGAGAGGCGGCGGCGCCGGCGGCGGCCGCCCTGGTCCGCCGCTTCGGCGACAAGACGGGGGAAGGGGCGCCCGATCTCGTCTACGCGCGCGCCTGTGCCGCCACCGGTCGCAAGGCCGCGGCGCTCGCTGCCAAGGGGCTCGACAGCAGCGATCCAATCACCCAAGCCTCGGCCGTCGTGGTGCTCGGTCGTTGTGGCACACGGAATCCCGGCGAGCTCCAGAAGCTCCGTGCGCTCGC
>CAYRQC010000200.1:0-3086 GCA_964426265.1 uncultured Phycisphaerales bacterium
GCCAACCAATGGCACAGAGCATGCATAGGAATCAACACCGCGCGATCGGGCGCGGTATCCATCTGGAGGTCGTAGGAACATGAACTGCTTGATCCCGCTTCGGCGCCGTTCGAACGGCGTTGCACACTTGGTCGCGAACGACGCCTCGAATACCCGTCTCGACTCCATCGTCGATCGTCTCTTCCACGACGCCTTCGGCGACTCGTGGTTCGTCGTGCCCTCGCAGAAGTCCGAGGGTGTCGCCTTCCTTCCAGCCATCGACGTGAAGGAGAGCGAGTCGCACGTCACCGTGCGGGCGGAGCTCCCGGGAGTTGATGCCAAGGAGGTCGAGCTCGAATTGCACGATGATGTACTGGTGCTGTCGGGCAAGAAGGAGCAACACTCCGAAGGCAAGGAGGGGGATCGGAGCTGGTCGGAGCTGCGGTTCGGCAGCTTCCGGCGCGAGATCCCGCTGCCAGCTCCGGTCGCTCCCGACGGTGTGGAAGCGGCGTGTGACAAGGGCATCCTGACCGTGACGCTCAAGAAGGCGCAAGCGGCGCGAACCCACCGGATTCCGGTGGTGGCGCGCTGATTTCGCCGGCGCTCCTCTTCATGCGGGCGCCTCCCATCCCCCCGGGAGGCGCCCGCACCTGTGCCAGTTGCCGTGCAACGAAGAGCAGGCTACACCGCTCAACGTGCGCATCCCCCCACCTCTGCGGTTGCTCCTGTTTCTGGCGATCGGCACTCCATCGCTGTCGGCGCAGAACGATCGCGACAAGAGGAACGATCACGACAAGAACGGCGAACCCGGCAGGCGGGGCGATCACGACCCGAACGCGCAGCACGACCCACCAGTGGCGGCGGTGGATGAGGAGCTGACCCACCTCGCCGCGGCAGCGAAGAACCTCGATCCGGTTGAGCTCGAGCACGCCATCGCGCGGATCGAGCAGATCGCACTCGGGTCGGACGCCGTGCGAACGGCCGCTGCCGTCGAGCTGCTCCCACGCTTCGGGTCGTTGGCGACGACGGCGCTTGAGACGATCGTCGAGCAGGGCTGCGTGCTGCCCGTTCGCATGCGAGCGCTCCAGCTACGGATGGCATTGCGCAAGCCGGGCGATGCCGGTTGGTTCTCACAGGTCGCACTCTCGACCATCCCGACGCTCCTGCGGCTCACCGCACTGGACGGCATCGGCGACGACGCGGCGGCACTCACCGCAGTCGAGCCACTCCTCCTGGCAAAGGAGCCGCGACTGCAGACGCGCGCCTTGCGGCTGCTCTCCGCGGCGCACCATCCGGCGGCCAGCAGTGCGGCGAGGCTGGCGCTCGGTGCGGACGGTGCCAGTGCGCCCGCCGTCAAGGTCGCCGCCATCGACGTGCTGCGCGTCGAGCAGTCGCGCGACGCGATCCACACACTGGTCACCGTCGCCGGCGCAGAGTGCGGCGAGGTGCGCGAGTTCGCGATCCGGTCGCTGCTCGTGATGGACCGCGGTGCGGTGCTGCTCGAGCTGCTGCCGCTGCTCGATCCCGACGCGAACCACGCCGACGCCCTGGTCGCCATCGAGGTGGTCAGCCACTCGCCGGAAGAGGCGGTACCCGACGTGGCGGCTGCACTGCGGGCGACGCTTCGCCACAAGAACCCGAACGTCCGCGCCGCGGCGTTGCGGGCGCTGGGGCAGCTCGGTGATCGCGAGGCGCTGCCGCTGATCGAGCAGGCGATCGTCGACCCCGACATGGTCGTGGCGGTGGCGGCCATCGCGGCGGCGACCACCCTCGAACGCGACGTGCCAGGCTGGCGACAACGGTTGCTGCAGCTCGCCCACGCACGCCTTCCCGCGATCCAGATCGCGGCCGTGCGGGCGCTCGGCGAGATCGCCGATTCGGCGACTGTCCCGTTCCTGCTGAAGCTGCTGGCAGATGACGATTGGCGCGTACGCGAAGCAGCCGTGCTCGCGCTGACACCGATGCGGTCGCCGCTGGCGATCGAGCCGCTGATCGAGCTGCTCGGCAAGGAGCGCAAGCGCGTGCGCAGCGCGATTGCGCTCGCGCTGCGGCGGGTCTCGGCGATGCCGTTCCAGGATCTCGAGCGCGATTGGCAGCGCTGGTGGGCCGACCATCGCGACGGCTTCGAGCCGCCGCCGATCGCCGCCGTCGACACGATGGAAAAGCGCCTCGCCGAGAATCGCGCCAAAGCGACCACTCGCGCGACCTTCTATGGCATCCCAGTCGACTCCGACCGGCTGGCATTGATCATTGACGTCTCGGGGAGCATGGCCGCGCTGGAAGGGACGTCGGAGCGGAGCCGTCTCGACGTCGCCAAGAACGAGGTCGAGCAGATGATCGAGCGGCTCGAGGACGGCGCCGAGCTCAACCTCTTCTTCTTCGCCGACACCATCGAGCGCTGGCGATCGCGGCTCACCAAGGTGACGCGGCCGATTGCCTCGGATGCCACGGCGTTCGCCCGCAACCGGACCGCCGGCGGCGCCACCAACCTGTTCGACGCGCTGGTCGCCGCGCTCGGCGATCCCGAGGTCGACACCCTCTATGTACTCTCCGATGGCGAGCCGAACGCCGGCAAGTTCTTCCATCCGGCGGAGGTGCGCGCCGAGATCCTGCGCCGCAACCAAGGCAACCGGGTGCGCATCCACACCGTCTCGATCGGCGGCCCGAGCGCCCTGCTCCACCACCTGGCGGACGACTCGGGAGGCGAGTACATCGAGCGGTGAGCCGTTTGAGCCGCACGACTGCGGCGGCCGATCTCCTCGGCATGGATACCCGACCAATTTGCTGGCGCCGCTGGTCTCGCTGGGCCGTTCCGGCAGTGATCGTCGGTGGGGTCGGCATCGTGGCGCTCTCGGGAGTGGTCGACTGGCCGAAGAACGAGCCCGATGCGCGACGCCTCCTCACACTGCGCGCGGCCGAGCTCGACGCGTGGCTGCGGCAGGAGGCACTCGCGCCGATCGATCGCTTCGCCTTCGCCGAGGCGGGCGGCGCACCCGACAGCGCGCCCGCGTGGCGCACCGTCTTCGCCAGCCTCGATCAGAGCGCGGCGCGCCTGACGAGCAGCGCTGCGACGCTGCCGCCGATCGAGGAGGGAACACCGCTTGGAG
>CAYRQC010000201.1:0-3370 GCA_964426265.1 uncultured Phycisphaerales bacterium
TTGTCGGGACTGGTGATCCAATCGGCGAGCGCGCTCCGCCGCGACACGGCTTGCTTCGCCACGTGTGGCTTGCCATCGAGGAAGCCGACCTCGCCGAACAATGCGCGCCGCTCGAGGTAGACGTCGATCAGCGCGCGCGCGTTCACCGGAAGGCGCGCGCGGAGCTGCTCGAACTGCGCCGGATTCGCCATGAGCTCCGCCAGCGGATCGCCGCTGGCAGCGCCGCTTCGACCATGCGCCCGCAGCTCGTCGAGGGCCGCGGTTTCGTCGGGCGTGAACGGCGGGCTCGCGGCGGCCATGCCCGCCATCATCGGCGCTGCCAGGTCGGAGGCCATCTCCGACCCCATCGCCGATGCCATGTCACCGTCATTGTTGCTGGCACTCGCGTCGACGCTCATCTCTGCGCGGCGGGTGCCCAGATCGCGGAGGTTGATCGCGAGGTCGGCCTCGAGTGTGCGATCGACCAGCTCGAACATCGCCGGTCCCTTCTCCTTGCGCGGGACGTAGCCACCATGCATCTCGACGAAAAACCCGGCGAACCGGTTGAAGTCAGTCTGCTTCCAGTGGTCGAACGGATGGTCGTGACACTGGGCGCACTGGATCTGGAGCCCGAGGAAGACGCGCGCGGTCACGCCCGCGAGGGTCTCGATGGAGTCGTGATAGGCGAGACCGAAGGCGTCGGGACTTGGCTGGTCGGAAGTGCCGCTCGACGCGATCAGGCTCCGCGTGATGTCGGCGAGCGGCGCGCCGGCGGCGAACTGGTCGTCGAGCCAGGGCCGCAGCCAGCGCTCCATCCGCTCGGCGTTCTTCCCGGCGGCGGAAAGCAACAGGCGGGTCCAAACCAGTGCGAGGTTCTCCGCGAAGCGCGGGTGGCGCAGGTACTCGTCGATCTTGCGGGAGCGCTTGTCGGGACGACGATCGGCGAGGAAGGTCGCCGCCTCTTCGCGACGCGCGATCGTGCCACAGAGATCGAGGCTGAGCCGCCGCAGCCAGGTCGTGTCATCGGCGATCGCCGCGGGATGGACTCCCTGCGCTTGCCACGCGGCGTCCAGCTCATGGTCGACCCGCTCGGCGAGCTGTTGCTGCGTCACCTGCTGTGCCACCTGCTGTGCCACCTGCGGCTGCGCCGTGGTGTCGATGCTCGTGCGGGCGCCCGCGATCACGACCAGTGAAAGAAAGGGGGCAATCACCGCGACGCAGAACCGGCGCATCGAACACTCCTCGAATCACCAAACCACGCTGCCCGCCACTCGTCAACCTGTCAATGCGTGCTCCAGCTCAGGCGGTAGGATTCCCCTTCATGCGCATCCTGGCAGCCTTGGTCGCGGCGACCGCGCTCCAATCCGAACCGCCGCCCATCCGCAACCTGGTGGTCATCACGATCGACACCGTGCGCGCGGACCATCTGGGGTGTTACGGCTACTTCCGCGACACGACGCCGAATCTCGACGCGCTCGCCGCGCAGTCGCTGCGCTTTACGCGCTGCCGGACGCCGGTCGCCCAGACCACGCCGAGCCACACGAGCCTCTTCACCGGGGTCGGTCCGTTCGAGCACGGCGTGGTGTCGAACCACGTCCTCCAATCCGAGAAACGGCAGGCGATGTTCGGGCTGCGGACATCGCCGACCCTGCACACGCTCGCCCAGCTCCTCGGCGAGCGCGGCATGAAGACTGGCGGCTTCGTTGCCGCGGTGCCGGTGAAGCGGATCACCGGGCTCAGCGCGGGGTTCGACGTCTGGACCGAGCCCGCCAAGGAGCGCCGCGCGGCAAGCGCGGCCATTTCCGACCTGCTCGGATTCATCGACCAGTGCGGCGGCGCACCGTTCTTCGCGTGGACCCATTGCATGGACGCGCACGAGCCGCTGAAACCGCCGACGACTCCGGTGGAGTTCTACGAGCGCTACGGCAAGGAGCCGGCACTCGCCGAGTGGCTATCGAAGCGTGGCTTCCCGGAGAGCGTCGGTGATGGGGTGCGCGCCGCCGTCGGGACGCCGGTGACGCAAGTGGTGAACGGCTACGACGGCGCGCTCCGCTACCTCGATGCGCAGCTCGCCACGCTGATCGCCCGCCTCGACCGGCCCGACCTGCGCGATTCGACGGTGCTGGTGGTGATCGCGGACCACGGCACGGCGATCGGCCAGCATTCGGAGGTCGGCCACGGGCTCTGTTGGGACGACATGTTCCGGGTGCCGCTGCTGATCCGGGTGCCCGGCGTCGAGCCGCGCGTGGTCGACACCATGATGTCGTCGCTCGACCTCTGGCCGGTCGTCTTCGCGCTCGCCCCGACGCTCACCGCACCGGCGTTTCTCGAGCAGTGCCGCGGGACGAATGTCCTGGCTGCCGACTTCGTGCCGCGCCCGATGTCGGGAGCGCCGGGCGCAAAACGGGGGACGTCGCGCTCACGTCGGAGCGCTGGAAGTTGATCTGGAATCCGGACGCGCCCCCGAAGCTCTTCGACCTCGAGACCGATCCGAGCGAGCTCTCGAACGTCGCTGCAGACCATCCCGATCGCGTCGCGAAGATGGCGAAAGTGATCGACGCCGAGATCGCCGATCAGAAGCGGCGCCGGCAGTTGCACCTCGAAGGCGCGGCAGCGGGCAACGAGGCCGATGCCAAGACGCTCCAGGAACTGAAAGCGCTGGGCTACACGGACGCCGACTCGAAGAAGGACGACGACCACGAGCGGTAGGTACGACCTCGATCCGGAGCTGGCCTTCACGGCACGCCCGATTGGCGTCGTGCGCTCGCCGTTCAAGGTGCACGACGGGACGCCTCGCCAACCCGGGGTCAATCCGGTGGCGGACGGTGAGATCGTGCTGCGGCCGGGCTTGCAGAACCTGGTGAAGGACCTGCGAGGCTTCAGCCACATCTGGGTGCTCTTCTGGTTCAACTTCAGCCGCGGCTGGAACGATCACGTGATCCCGCCGCGCGACGTGAAGAAGCGCGGCCTCTTCGCGACCCGCTCGCCGCACCGGCCGAATCCGATCGGGCTCTCGGTGGTGAAGCTGCTCGACGTGGCGGGCCAGCGGCTGGTGATCCGCGGGCTCGACATGCTCGACGGGACGCCGGTGGTCGATCTCAAGCCCTACCTCCGCTACGCCGACTGCGTCGCGGACGCCAGCGACGGCTGGTTGGCCGAGCTACCCGCCGAATCACGGCCGGACCACCGCCCATGGCGACGGACGGGCGCGACGTTCCTCCTGCCGTTGCTTTCGATGATGCTGCCAGTCATGCACTTCGCGCCACTGGCACTGGTCACGGTGGCGGGCTGCAGCCCGGACGCGGCGCCTTCGACTGCCGTGACGGCCATACCGCGCGATGAAACCGCCATCGCAGGCGCTCTCGATACTCCGATCGCGCGGCCGCGCGCG
>CAYRQC010000202.1:0-3779 GCA_964426265.1 uncultured Phycisphaerales bacterium
CTCTCCCGCAGCGGTCCGCTGGACGCCTGGGCGTCGCTCCACAGGGTCGCCACGACCAGCAGGTCCGCCTCCAGTTCGCGCAGCCTCTCCTGGTAGAGGTCGAGCGCCTGGCCGGAATCGTACCCCGGCACGCCTCCGTTCCAGGCCTCGACCGCGCGCCCGGTGGACGCGCCCAGGTTCGCTGCCGCGACTTCGGAGAAGAGGTCCTCGTCGGTGACCAGCACGCCGTAGACCGTCGCGACGAGCGCGAGCAGCAGCACGAGCCCGCGGCTCTTCAACGCGAAGGCGAGGATCCGATTGATCATGGGTCAGCGCACCATGGAGAGGGACGTCCGGACCTGGTCGCCACCGCGGACGATCACCTGGTCGCCCGGAAACACGCCGCTCGAGACCTCGACGTAGCGGTCATCGCTCCGTCCGAGGCGGGCTTCCACGGCGACGAAGCCCTTGTCCGTCTCGACGACGACGTGTGCCGTGCCGGACTCAGAGAGAATCGCGGAGCGCGGCACCACGATCGCAGCGTCGCTGCCGCGACCGACCACCATGGTGAGTTCACCGCGCGCGCCGATGCGCAGTCCTTGCATGGCGTTGTCGACCTCCACGTAGATCGGCACGGTGCGACGCAGCGGGTCGAACTCCTGTCCGATCCGCACGACGGCTCCTTCAACCACGCGACCGCCACCGGCGGTCGGACGGAAACGCGCGGCCACCGTCGCGGCGACGCGCGCGGCCGCCGCCTCGGGCAGCGCGGCCTCAAGCCACACGCGCGAGGAGTCGACGACCTCCGCCAGACTCTCGCCCGCTCGCACCACCTGACCCAGTTCGACGTCGATGTCGGCAATCACGCCCGTCGTCGTCGCACGCAGGACCATGCTGGAAAGCGGCTTCGCCGCGCAGGCGCACTCCTCGATCGCCGCCTCGTCGAATCCGAGGGACGAGAGACGACGGCGCAACCCGGCGTTTCGTCGCTGCTCGCTCTTCCAGTCGGTCTCGGCGGCAAGCAGGTCACGCGCCGCCGCGACGCGCGCCGCCGCCAGCTTGCTCACGCGCTCGAAGGTCTTTTGGAGTTGCTGCAGGCGCAACGACGACTCGATCAGATCGAGCGAGGTGTCGACGACGTCGCTGCTCTCGATCTCGGCGATGGGATCGCCGGGTGCGACGGCATCGCCGGCTCGTCGGTGCAGCGCGAGTATCTTTCCGGCCACGCGCGGCGCGACGACTTCGTCCCGTCCCGGAATCGCGACGACGCGCGCGATCGCGCTTTCGACGTCGTCGAGCGTGCGAGGACCTGCCGGTGACGTGTCGAGTCCGATGCCGCGACGAGAGGTGTCAGCGAGCGCCAGCTTGCCCTGAACGAAGAATGTCGCGAGCTCGTGCTCGCCTGCCACGACGACGTGATCTCCTGGCAGCAGTCCCTCGGTGATCTCGATTCCGGTCGGCGAGCTCCGGCCGACGATCACGAGCTTGCGGGCGATCTTCTTCGCAGCGGGGTCGGCGACGAGACCACGTAACAGGGCGATGGCCCAATCCGGCAACGGCGCTTCCTTGGCCTCCTTGACCTCCATGCGCTTGCGCAGCGCGTCGCGGTCGTCCTCGGTCAAGGGCTCCTCGGCGAAGGCGAACGTTTCGGCGCCGCGCCGGACGAGTGCGGGGAGCGGCGCGACGACGGCATCTTCGACGTGCTCGAGTACGAGTCGGACCACTCCCGTCATCTCCGGACGCAACGCGCCATCCGCGTTGCAGACCTCCGCGAGGAAGTGCAGCGTCCGATCGCGTTGGTCGAGGCGCGGCAGCACGCGGTCGACGACGACCGCTCGTCTGTCGCGTTCCCCTGCGCTGAAGCGCGCCGTCCCCGTCATGCCCGCGCGCACGATCTCGGAGCGGTCCTCCGGAAGCGCGCCATCGAGTCGAAGCACCGAGAGGTCGGCGACGTGGAACAGGTGCTCGGTCGGCTCGACGACCTGACCGACGCGCGCATCCACGTGCAGCACGCGGCCGGCGATCGGCGAACGGATCGGCAGGGTCGTCACGAACTCGCCCGACTCGAGGAGGTGGTCGAGCGTGGCGTCGTCGATCCCGAGAACCGACAAGGAGCGACGGACTCCGTCGAGGCGCGCCTGCGCAAGCTCCGCCGCGAGCTCGGCGGCGATGACGTCCTTTTCGGCGACGTTCTGCGCGGCAGCCAAGCCGTGGACGCGCTCGAGGTTGACGCGCTCCCGCTCGAACTCGTCCTTCGCCTGCAGGAGCGCGCGCTCCTTCGCTTCGAGCTCGAGGCTGTCGACGATGCCGAGCACCGCACCGCGCTCGACGGCATCGCCCGGAAGCACACGCACCTCGACCAGTCTTCCTGCCACGCGCGTCGATGCGAATGCCCGTCGCTCTGGCGGGGCGAACAAGCGCGCCCTCGCCTCGAGCGTCTGCTCGATCGTGCCCAGTTCAACCTCACGAAACGTCAGCCCCGCGGCACTCTTCACCTGTTCCGTCAGGTAGAGGTCCTCGCCGACGCGGACGACCCCGCGCGACGCCTCGGCCTTGTGGCCCTCGTGCGCGAAGGCGGCCACGACACACGCGCCGAGCACTGCCGCAGTCGCGATGATGCGCCGATTCATCGCACGCCCTCCTCGGTAAGCTCGCTGCCGACGGCGCGCTCGAGATCGAGCCGCGCCTGACGCCATTGCGCGAGGAGATCCAGAAGCTCCAGCCGCGCGCGCGAAAGTCTTTCTTGCACCGACAGGAGCTCGACCGCTCCGATCTGGCCGGCGTCGTACGTGGACTGAGCACGCGCGAAAGCCTGCTCGAGTTTCGGCAGGACGTCCTCTCGTGCGAGGCGCGCCGCGCGGCCGAGTCCGTCGATCCGCGCGCGGGCTGCGCCGATCTCCTGTTTCGCCTGGATGAGGAGCGCCTCCATCTCGTGCGCCGCGCGATCACGTTCGGCTTCGCCGACGCGGATCGCCCCTTCGTTGCGGTCGAAGAACGGCAGCGGCATTCCGAAGAACAATCCGGCGCGCGGCCGCTCTCCTCCGGACTTCTCGAAGCCCGGGCCGATGTCCACGTCCGGGTACTGACCGGCGTAGGCGAGCTCGACCACCTTCTCCGCCACGTCGTAGCGCTTGCGCGCCTCGCGCAGATCGCGCCGTTGCGTCAAGGCGAGTGCCTCGAGATCACCCGAAGACGGCAAAGCGTCCGACGCGGAGCTCAACAGCGCGTCGCGTTCCCACCGGAACTCGACGCTCGCAGGCAAACCGAGCTTGCGAGCGAGCGCGTGCATGGCGGCGGCGCGCTCACCCTCGAGAGCCGCGACTCTCGCCCGCTGAGAGGCCGCCTCCGACGCCGCGAGTTCGGAGTCGAACGGCGTCGTGTCGCCGGCGTCGAGTCGCGCGCGCGCGAGTTCAAGCGATCGATCCGCCAATGCGCCGAGCTCGTGTTCGACCCGGATCCGCTCGTCGAGAAAGCGCAGCGTCCAGTAGCGATCGGCGACATCGCGTACGGTGTCCCATTCACGGGCTTCGACGCGTGCCTGCACCCGCTCGACCTCGGCGCTCGACTTCTCCGTCCGGATGCGGCGCTTCCCCGCGGTCAGGATCGGCTCGGCCATATTCATGGCGAACGTGCCAGCTCCCGCACCCAGCGGAAGTAGGAAGACCGAGTCGGTGATCACGGGATTTGGGAGCTTGCCCGCGGCGATCAGCTCGCCCGCGGCAACGCCGAGGTCGTCGCGATCGGCCTTGAGCTCTGGGTTTTGGAGAAGCGCGACGACCTGCAGCTCGAAGAGGCTCCAG
>CAYRQC010000203.1:0-3670 GCA_964426265.1 uncultured Phycisphaerales bacterium
CCCGCGCCGCGCACGATTGTCCGTTGGAGCCGCTGGTCGCCGCCGAGCGCGGGTGGGTGGCCGATCTGGCGAACGACGCCGCCACCGCCCGGCTCTACTTCGATCAGGCAGCCGCATTCGGGGGCGACGAGCCGGCGATGCTGGTCTGGCTCGGCGAGCTGGCGCTCGACGCGCGCGCCCGTCCGGCCGAAGCGAAGAAGTGGTGCGAGACCGCGATCGCGCGAGCGACCGCACCCACCGACTCGGCGCTGCGCGCCCGCGCCTACGACGTGATCGCGAAGGCGAGCTACCTGATGGGCTCGACCGACGGGTCACGCACCGCCTGGAGCAACGCCTGCACCGAGCGCGGCGAGGATCCGCTGCTCTCGCTGCCGACCGCACTCGAAGCCTTCGCGCGCCTCTCACCCGAGGTGGCGGTGGCGCGGCTGACACCGATCTGCGAGCGGCCGGGACCAGCGGCCGAGCTCGCCACGTGGCTGCGTTCGCTCGCGCAAGAGATGATCACGGCGGCGGCAGCGGCGGCGACTGATCCGAAGGGCGCTCCGACGAAGTGATCGCGGACGCCACGATCCGACCCACCGCGGCCGCACCGGTGAGCCCGTGGCCGCCGAGGCCGGCGGCCCAGAAGAGCCCCTTCACGGTCGGGTCGGCCCCGAGCACGAAGCGGCCATCGCGGCGAAGCGTGCGATGGCCGGCCCACACCTGGTCGGCCGGAAGCTCCCCGAGGAGTGGCAGGCAGGCGCGCAGCTTCGCGCGGATCACCGCGCTGGCGAGCGGATCGCTCGGGCAATCACCGGCCGGCTGCGGTGACTCGTCGCACGCGCAAAGAAGGAGACCACCGCGCTCGGGCCGGAAGTAGAAGCCGCGGACGGTGTCCCAAACCCATGGCCAGCGCGCATCGACGCGCGCGTCCGGTGCGGTCACCAGCAGATGGCGGCGCATCGGGCGCAGTCGCGGGTCGGGGACGCCCGCGGCGATCGGCAAGCGCGACGCCCACGCTCCGCTCGCGTCGACCGCGGCGCCACAGCGCAACCGCTGCGAGCCGGCCCGGACCGCGACGACTGCACCGCCCTCGATCTCGAGCGCGGTCGCGCCCACGCCGAGGCGAACGTCGGCGCCGCGCCGGCGCGCGCTCTCGATGAAGCCGGCGACGACCGCGCGCGGATCAGCGACGCCATCGGCGGCGGCGTAGAGCAGCTCCGCTCCATCGGGAACGACGAACGGCGGCACTGCGGTCGCCAAGGCGTCGCGGCTCGCTCGCACGACTCCCGGACGTGCCCACGATCGCGCCACCTCGGGCGTCACCACGAGGAACGAGCCTGTGCGCCGGAAGCCCGTGGTGCCGAGGAAGTCGGCGGGCGGCGCGGCCAGGAAGTCGGCGCCTTCGTCGCAGAGCGGGTCGAGCGTCGGATCGCCACTCGAGCGGCGGATCAGGCCGGCGTTGCGGCCGGAGCTGTGGACCGCGAGGGTCGCCTCCTGCTCGAGCAGGGCGACGCGCACGCCGCGCGCGCGCGTGAGGAAGAACGCAGTCGCCGCGCCGGCGAGCCCGCCGCCGAGGATGACGACGTCGAACGATTCGTCGAACGACTGCGCGCCCGCCACGCGACGCTCACGCCACTTTCGGCAGCACCAGGCCGAGCTCGGCCGCGGGCCGCGCGGCGGCCGCGAGCGCGTCGAGCGGCCCGAACGGGAACTCCTGAACGAGGCGCTCGAGACGAGCGGCGGTGCGGTCGAGATTGCGGTAGTGGCGCGCGTGGCCGAGCCGACCGATCACCTGCGGCGCGGCGCGCGGCTGACCTGGATCGAGCTCCCACGGATGGAGGTAGACGACGCCCGGAGAGCCGGCGCGGTTCATCGCTCGCAACGCGCGCTGCATGAACCAGAGCGGCAGTTGCCGGAGATAGCCGCCGCCTGCCGCCGGCAGGTTCCAGCCGAAGGGACGCCAGGTGAGCAGCGGCAGCTCGACGATCGAGCGGCCGTCGGCTTCGAGCACCACCGGCACGCGCGCGAAGGTCGGCATCCCGTAGCGATCGTGGCGGACCGGGAAGATGCTCGAGTCGTAGGTGATCCCGAGCTTCGCCAGGCGGGCGAGCGCCCACCAGGTCCGCTCGGTCACCGAGAAGGTCGAGGCGCGAAAGCCGCGGATCGGCCGCGGCGAGAGCGGCGCGAGCAGCTCGAGGCTGCGCTTCACGTCGGCCTCGAAACCGTCGGGCCCGAGCTCCCACGCCATGCGGTGGGAGTGGCCGTGCGAGGCGATCTCGTGGCCGGCCGACACGATCGCGCGCACCACCTCCGGCTCGTGCTCCGCCACCCAGCCGAGCACGAAGAAGGTCGCCTTCTGGCGCGCGCGGTCGAGGATGCGGAGCGACTCCTCGACGCCGACGATCGCGCGCCGCGGCAGCCGCTCCCACTCGGCCTCCGGAAACGCGGGTCGCAGGTTGACGGCGTGGAAGTACTCCTCGACGTCGATCGACATGCCGTTCATCACGGCGGCCGACTTTCGCGCCGGCTCGCGGCGGCCGCAAGGGCGCCATCGGTCGCGGGGAGAAAGAGCTCGAGGAAGCCTGCCAGCCGCCGGCGCGCCGCGTCCAAGCGCGCCGCAGCGTCCACCGCGTCCCCTTGCAGGAGCGGCGTCGAGAAGCGCAGCAGCGCCGCCGGATCCACCCGATCGGCGAGCCGCGCCGCCAGCGCGAGCCACTGCTCGCGCCACCACGACTCGGTCTCCTCATCCCCCACGCGGTACCACGACCAGACGAGCTGCCGCTCCCCGTCCTTCGCGATCACCAGCTCGCAAAGCGGCCGGACCCGGCCGGCGAGCGCCACGTCGAACGACGACTGCGACTCGATCCGCCACCCCTGTCCGCGGTAGCAGATCTCGGGCGGATGGGCGGCCTTCGCCTCGGGACCGGCGACGGCGATGCAGGCGAGCAGCGAATCGCCCGATCGCTCGAAGCGACGCAGGAGAACGTCGCGCGATTCGAGCAGTCGATACTGCCGCTCGTCGAGCGGAACCTCAGAGCTCGTCCAGCCGCGAAGCTCGGTCGGAATCGTCGCGACGATGCGCGCGGCCGCGAGCGGGAGCGGCGCGTGGAGCCGCCAGCTCGCCACGGCGGAGCCGCCGACCAGCACGAGTGCAACGACGAGCTTGGAGGTGCTCACGATGCACCGGCGAGCGCCGCCGGCCTGCGCAGCCAGCGTTCGAGGAGCACGTAGACACCGATCGCCACCACGTAGACCAGGACGTTGGCCGCTGTATGCCAGCTCGCCACCGCGCCCGCACCGCGCTGCAGCCCGACCAAAGCGAGCAGCGTCACCCGCGCGAGGTTGGCGAGCAGCGCGATCGGCAACGCAAGCGCCACCAGCAGCAGCCGCTGATCGCGGCGCAGGTCACGCGCTGTCCCCGCCAGCAGCACGCCGAGCGCCAGCAGCGCGATCGCCGACGAGAGCCCGGAGCACTCGTCGTCGACCAACAGCCGCTCGCCATTCGGCAGCACGAGGAACGCGCCCTGCGCGACGATCCCGGCGCCCAAGAGGTTCGGCAGCGCCGAGCTGGCCGCGACGACGAAGAGCTTCAGCGTCTGCACCGCATTGGCGAGCAGCTCCATCGGCCACGGCAGCGCGAAGACGAGGAACGCGATCGGGAAAGCGACGACACGCAACACCGCGCCGC
>CAYRQC010000204.1:0-3407 GCA_964426265.1 uncultured Phycisphaerales bacterium
GCGGCATGAACAAGACGCTGCAACCCTCGACCGATCCGCGCCACGCTCCCGAAGGCTGTCCGTTCTACATCGTCGGCGGCAGCCAGAACGCCGCGAAGGACCCGACGGCCTCGACCAACTCGACGGGCTCGGTCTGCACCATGTATTTCACGAACGTCCAGGTCGTGACGACCAAGGGTGAGACGACCTACCCGTTCATCGTCCTGGCACACGAGCTGATCCACTCCTACCACTGCCTCTACGGCATCAAGAAGGACGGCAAGGACGAGGAGCTCTGGACGTCGGGGATCGGCATCTACGCTGCCGAACCGTTGTGTGAGAACGTGATCCGCACTCAGCTCAAGGTGAAGCTGCGCACCGACTACTTCTGAGCGGCCACGCTCTCGGTCAACTCACTGAAGCGCGGTTCGCGTGGCCGCCTCGTAGAGCGCGACGCACGGTTCGAGGAGGTCGTCGATGACTTGCTGATCGGCGGCGGAGACTTGCTCGCGCCAGGCGTGGTCGCGAGAGGTCAAGCGCTGGCGGGCGAGCCAGTGGTCGAACCGCTCGTCGCGCGGCAAGTCGCAGTGGTCGGCGAGCCGTGCGAGGGCCTCGACCGGGCGCGCGCACAACGTGTCGTAGCGCACTGCGTGCAGCATGGGCGCGCCCGCCACTGCTGTTTCACCTGCTGCGTCAGCGGGTCGAGCCGCTGGAGGTCTTGCGTCTGCTTCGCGCTCATCAGCCAGCCGCGCACCTTCACGTCGACCGGGCTGGCATGGATCAGGGCGGCCCAGTACTCCGCGCGGCCCTGTCGACCGGACCGCTCCTCCATTCCAACGGGGACTGCGCGCGCCCCGTCCTGCAGCGGATCGGCACGGTTCTCGGCCACCGTGCGCACGACGTCGGGTGCATCCTTCCTCGATCCACTTCCTGTCCTTGGAGGCGAGCGCGTTCAACGTGTACCCGAACACGTCGCGAAAGCGCGTGCGAGCCGCTACTTCGGCGCGGCGCGGCGGAGGTGGACCCACATGCCGACGAGATCCTTGTAGGCCTCTTCGAACGCGGCGGCGTTGACGTCGTCGGCAGCGCGTGGCGCGAGACGCTCGATGATTCGCAGGCGCTCGACGACGAGCGGAAGGTCAGACGCCGTGAGGTGGTCCGGATCGGAAAACCCCTCGTCGTTCAGGTCCTCGATCAGGTCGGAGCGCGCGTGCTCCGGGAGCGTGAGATCGTTGATCGCCTCGGTCCAGAGCTCCTCGGCGGCCGCGTCCTTGCCGACGAGCCGCAGCGCCGCGCGCGCGAGCACTTCGGGAAGGCCAGACGCTGCGACCGCGACGAGCGGTGGGAGCGGCGCGATCGAGGAACTTGCGGCACGCGGTCGGCGGCGCGCGGTCGGAGATGCGACCGGGGCATCCGCGCGCGATGACTCGTCGACGCGCGGCGCGACGTTCGCGGACCCGGCCGGCGGCGCGCTCTCGACGCCGGCGTCCTCCGTGATCGCGCCCGGCGTGCGCGTCTCCGCGATCGCGGGCACACCACTCTCCGCGACGGAACGGCCCGCGCCGCGCGCAGCCGAGAGAGCAGGAAGCGGCGATTCAGCCGTCTCTCCGCTCCAGAGCTTCGCTCCGGAAAAGGTGCAGCCGGCGGTCGCGAGCAGCTCGAGGACAATCCTGCGCCTCATGTGTGAACCTCGGCGGCGATCGTATCCTCGCCGCGCGTGAGACCGAGAGATCCGATCGCCACGATCGTCTCGCTGCTGCTGGTCGGCAGCATCGTCTTCCTGGTCAGCGGCGTCGCTGCGTGGATGGTTCGCTCGGACGACCGTGGTGTCGTCCGCGCGCCGGCGGTCGAGGGCGAACCCGGCGCCGCGATCGCTTCCGCGATCACCTCCGCGAACACGCCAGATGGAGCCGAGACGGCGCGCAGCGGACCGGCGGCGACTCGTGAGGAGCTCCGCGCGGACGGCCTCGCCGATGGGGACGACGCGAGCGGCGAGCCTGGGCTGCTGATCGAGGGACGCATCGTCGACGAACATGGAGAGCCGCTGCTCCGCGCGACGGTGAGCCTCGAGCTGCGTGGCAACGCGGAACCGCCGCCGCTCATCGAAGGAACCGCGCCGTCCGTCACGACGGCGACCGACGGCTGCTTCGGATTCTCGGGCCGCCGCTCGCGCGAAGCCGAGGTCACGATCGCGCTGCTCGTGCAGTCCGCCGACCACGCACCGCGGCTGGTGACGAGATCGTTGGAGTTGGACTCGACGCGTCTCGATATCGGCGACGTCGAGCTCACACCGGGAGGCGGCCTCCGCGGCCAGATCATGGATGGTCTCGGCAGCGGAGTGGCCGGCGCGACGGCCGTCCTACAACCTGCGAACGACCATCCGCTGCTCGCATGGAGCCACCGCTCGCAGCTCGTCCCAACGGCGATCGCCGACGCGCGCGGATCGTTCGAGTTCGTAAACCTGATGGCTGGCTCCTATCGCGTGACCGCGACCGCCGCGGGCATGCAGGAGGGGCGAGCGCGCGACGCGGCGATCGTGGAAGAAGGTGCGGCGATCGAGATCGCGCCGATCCGGCTCGATCGCGGATTCGAGTTGACCGGTCGCGTCGTCGATCCAACGGACGTGCCAGTGCGAGGCGCGCGGCTCCGCATCCGCAGCACGGCGCGGGGAACTCGCTTCGATGGCACCGTCGCGACCGATGACGGCGGCCGCTTCCACGCGGAGCACCTCCCCATCGGGCCCTTGCAGGTCGAGGTGCGTGCCGCCGGCTTCGCGACCTTGCAGCGGAGCGGCATCGATGCAAGCAGCGGTGAGGAGCTCCTGCTGCGACTCGACGCCGGCCTGTCGGTGCACGGGCGGGTCGTCGATGCGAGCAGTGGCGCGCCGGTCGCGAGCTTCGCGGCGCGACTTCGCGTGCGCAGCGCGTCGGCGCGCGCCGGCGACGACTCCGCTGCGCAAGTGCTTCGCCGGCAGATCGATTCCTTGCACGGCGAGCCGCCGGCGGCCGAGCTCGAGGCGCGGCTCGCCGCGCTCGACCACGGCGGGTCCGCGAGCCGGCCGCGGCGCGCCCCCGCCGATCTCGGCGCGAACAAAGCGCACGCGGACGGCTGCTTCGAGTTCACCGGCCTCGACGAAGGCGCCTATGTGCTGGAGATCGCGTCGGCGCGCCATCCGTTCACGACGATCGCGCCGATCGACGTGCACCGCGGCGCGCCGCAACCCGAGCTCGCGGTCGCGCTCACGGCAGGCGTCACCGTCGGCGGCTTCGTGGTCGCGAAACAGGATGGCGCCGCGCTTCCCGACGCGACGGTGGAGCTCGCATGGATCGATGACACCGCGCCGGGCCA
Source organism: uncultured Phycisphaerales bacterium (assembly GCA_964426265.1). GTDB lineage: Bacteria > Planctomycetota > B15-G4 > B15-G4 > SIAN01 > SIAN01. The sequence continues at coordinate 3,328 of CAYRQC010000204.1, forward strand.
GCGCGGCGACGTGATCCTGTCGACGCGCACCGATCGGCTCGGCCACTTTGCGCTCTCGCCGGCGCCGCCCGGTCGCTACC
>CAYRQC010000205.1:0-3389 GCA_964426265.1 uncultured Phycisphaerales bacterium
GATCCAAGCGGGCGCTATCTCTACTACCTCACCTTTTCACCGACCGCCCTTCACCGCTTCGACTTCCTCACCGGCCGTGAGGAGCCGCTCGCGATCGATGGCCGATAGCTTGACGAGCCACCACCTGCGGCAACCTGGAGCAGAGCGAGCGGAATGGCGTTTCTCGATCAGCTACGCGAGGTAACCGCGCGCGTGCGCGGCGGGGTGATCCCGCCGGCCGCGGAGCTGGCACGGCTCAAGGCCGAAAACCGGCGGCATGCCGAGGCCGCGGAGCTGGTCGACGCCGAGGTGTGTGATTCGCTGCCGACCTGGATCAACACGACCAACTCGACGGTCTGCAACCTCTCGTGCAGCTTCTGCCCGCAGGCGTACGGCAAGGGCATCGATTGGCGGATGGAGGAGCCGATCTACCGCCGCGTGCTCGAAGAGCTCTACCCCGCCGCCGAGATCGTCCAGCTCTCGGCTTTTGGCGAGCCGATGATGACGCCGCGCCTACCGGAGAAGCTCGCCGACATGGAGCGCTTCGGTGTCAAGCTCGAGATGGTGACCAACGCGACCCTGATGAAAGGCGACGCGCTGCAGGAGCGGATGGCGCGGATCATGGGGCTCCTCACCGTCTCGATCGATGGTGCGACCAAACGGACTTACGACTCGCTCCGGATCGGTGCCGACTTCGACGAGGTGGTCGGCAACGTGCGCGCCTACAACCGCGCGCGCCACGCGCTCCCCGCCGAGCAGCGTGCGCCGCTCCACTTCAACACGATCCTGATGAAGCGCACGCTCCCCGAGCTACCCGACTTCTTGAGGCTCGCCAAGGAGCTCGAGGCGCAGCATGTGACGGTGGCCCACCTGGTGCGGATGGTCGCCGACGAGTCGGTCGGCGAGGAGATGCTCGATACGTCGCTCGAATGGAAGCAGCGGGCCAACGAGATGCTCGCGCGGGCCGCCGAGGTCGCGAAGGAGATCGGGCTCTCGGTGAACCTGCCGCCGCCCTTCGCGGTGGCGGCGGCCGACGGCACGCGTCCACCGCAGCCGGCGCCGATCCGCTGCTGGTTCCTCTGGCAGCGCATGTATGTCGGGCCGTTCGGCGACGTCGTCCCGTGCTGTCTCGCCGGCATCCACGTGACCGGCAACGTGCGCGACTCCGACTTCTTCACGCAGTGGAACGGCCCGCTCTACCGCGAGATGCGCCGTCGCGTGCACAGCGACGACCCCTACGGTGCGTGCAAGGATTGCTACCTCATCCATCGCACGCCTGACACGGGCGACTTCGACAAGGCGGTCGTTCCGGGTCTGCGCGCGAAGTAGACGCGATCGTCCGGGGTTTCAGCGCGGCGGTCCGCTCCAGCCATCAGCTCACGCGCTCAGATGTCGCGCCGCTTGTGATGTTTGTGTTTTGGTTTGGCGGGTGCGTCCGGCGGCGGTCCCTGCGGTGGCTCGGGTGGCGGTCCGGCCGACGGGTCGCCTGGCGGTGGACCGAGCGGGTGGTCGCCCTTCCGGCGGCCACTCTTCTCGAGTCGCTTGACGGCGTCACCGATCCGCTTGCGGATCTCCTCGCGGGAGAGGCCTTGCGCCTTCCACTCCTCGATCAGGTGCTGCACGGCCGGTGGGAGCGGCTCGACTCGTTCTCGAGGCTTGCCCGGTGGATGCGGCGGACGCGGCGCGTCCGGCGGCAGCGGCGGCTTGGGACCGTCACCGCGGCCGAGACGCTCCTTCAGCTTCTCCTTGATCTTCTCGCGGCTGCGTCCACCTCGACTGCCATCATCGGCGGGTGGCGGTGGCGGCGTCTCGACGCCGAGCTTGGTCCGCAGCGCCGCGGCGCGGGTGCGTGCGCGCTCGCCCTGCTCCACGTCACCTGCGAGGTCATTCAGCACCGCCACGCGTTCGACGGCGCGCAGCGCGTCCTTGCTGTCGGGAAAGCTGGTGGCGATCTGCTCGTAGGTGGCGATCGCCTTGGTCGGGTCGTGCTTCTGGGTCTCGTAGTAGGCGGCGCGACGCATCATCTGGTCGGCCGACTCGGCGGGCGGATCATCGGCGCGCGCCAGGGCGGCGAGCGACAGGACCAACAGCGCCGAGAGCAGCGGCTTGCGCATGACGGCTCCTTTGCGGAGGGAGTTGGAAGAGCGGGGCCGGTTGAACCCCGCTCCCCCTCGGACGGTTTCGGGCTCTCCGCTGTCGATCGGCCTATCATGCCGCGCTTCCGGAGGAGGGCGCCCCGACCGCGAGCGGCGCGGCGGCGCCGGGAGACCGGCCGTGGAGGCTGCCCTGGGAGAAGAGACCCGCGTGATCGACAGTGCCGTGCCCGTCTTCGAGCTGCGTGAGCTCACCGTTCGCTACGGCAAGAACGTCGCGATCTCCGGGTTGACCGCGGTGGGGCCACCGGGTGCCGTGGGCCTCCTCGGTCCCAATGGCGCCGGCAAGTCGAGTCTGATCAAGGCGATCCTCGGACTCATCCGGCCGGCGGCCGGTGAGCTGCGCGTCCTCGGGTTCGAAGTGCCGCGCCAGGCCCTCGAAGTGCGCCGGCGCGTCGGCTACATGCCGGAGAGCGCGGTCTCGTTTCCCGGCATGACCGGCTTCGAGAACGTCGCCTACGCCGGCAGCATCGCCGGCATGCCGCGCGGCGAGGCGCGGCGGCGCGCGCACGAGGTGCTCGAGTACGTCGGTTGTGGCGAGGAGCGCTACCGCCAGCTCGACGAGTACAGCCAGGGAATGCGGCAACGGATCAAGCTCGCGTGCGGGCTGGTGCACGACCCGGAGCTGCTGCTGCTCGACGAGCCGACCAACGGCCTCGACCCGAGCGGCCGCACCGAGATCCTCGACCTGATTCGCGATCTCGGCCACGCGAAGCGGATGAACGTGCTGGTCTCCTCGCACCTGCTCGACGACGTCGAGTATGTGTGTGATGACGTGATCGTGATGGCGCGCGGCGAGCTGAAGGCCGCGGGGTCGATCACGGAGCTCAAGGGGCGACTCGCCGGTGAGCGGGTCCGCCTGACGCTCGAAGGCGACTCGGCGCGCTTCCTCGCGCTCGCCACGGAGCAGGGCTTCGAGCCGCTGCTGCCCGATCCGCTCGATCCGAGCGAATGCTTCGTGAAGGTGCCGGCCGGCGGCTCGGCGGCGACGATCCTCAAGGTGGCGCTCGAGAGTGGGGTGCGCGTGCGGCGCTTCGTGCCACGCCGCGCGTCGCTCGAGGAGGTCTTCCTCGAGACGCTCGAACGCACCGGAGGGCCCGGCTGATGCCGGTCTACGATCGTTCCTATCGCCATTGGGACGGCGAGCTCAAGCGCCGCGCGCTGCGCTTCGCGCCCATCGTCTCGATGGGTGTGAAGAACGCGATCGGCTGGAAAGGCGGGTGGGTCTTCACCCTGGCGCTGCGCCTCTTCATGGGG
>CAYRQC010000206.1:0-4303 GCA_964426265.1 uncultured Phycisphaerales bacterium
TGAGCGACCCGCGCGAGCTGCTGAAGAACCTGCTCGGCGTCGGACCGCTCTTCGAGCTCTTCGTGCTCTGGATCGGCTGCTACTTCGCGCTCCGCTTCCTGCGCGGGTCGCTCGGGCTCGGCATCCTGCGCGGGCTGTTGATCGCCGGCTTCTCGCTCTACATCACCGCACAGCTGATCATCGGCCGTTTCGCCTGGTCGTTGCCGCGCCTCGAGCTCCTGCTGCGGCCGTCGCTGACGATCCTGGTGCTCGGGATCGTGATCCTCTTCCAGCCGGAGCTGCGGCGCGCCTTCACGCGCCTCGGCGAAACGCAAGCGTTCAAGCGGCTCACGCCCGGTGTCCAGTCGTTCGGCCGCATCATCGCGGAGGCGGCCGAACGGATGAGCCGCCGCAAGGTCGGTGCGCTCATCGCGATCGAACGCGCGACCGGTCTCCAGACCTACATGGAGGGTTCCGTGCAGCTCGATGCCGAGCTCAAGCCGCAGCTCCTCGAGAGCATCTTCCAGCCGGGCGGGCCACTCCACGACGGCGCCGTCTTGATCCGCAATGGACGGATCGCCGCCGCCGGATGCCTGCTGCCGCTCAGCGAGAGCCCCGAGATCGGGGCCGAGTACGGCACGCGCCATCGTGCGGCGGTCGGCGTCACCGAGGACACCGACGCGCTCGCCGTCGTCGTCTCGGAGGAGACCGGCAACATCTCGCTCGCGGCGCGCGGCGAGCTGCAGCGGGTGCGCTCGGCGAAGGAGCTGGCGCGCATCCTCGATGACGCACTCGCCTCCGGCGGTGCGATCGACGATGGCGTGGACGGAGCGCGCCGATGATCGATCGCATCCGCCATCTCTTCACACACGATCTCGGTCGCAAGCTCCTCGCGCTGCTCTTTGCCGTGGTGCTGTTCGACGTCCTCGACGCCAAGGTGCAGGCGACCGATCGCATGACGGTGCACGTGGTCTACGTCGATGAGACCGAGCTCGGCGAGGTGCCGGAGGCCGCCGACCGCACGAGCAAGCTCGTGGTCGCCGAGCGCGCGCCGCACGAGCTGCCACTGGTGGTCGCGGACCGGCCGCGGCCCGACGTGATCACGCTGAAGCTGCACGCCACCCGGGACGCGATCGATCGTGCGAAGTCGCGGCGCCGCACCTTCGTGCTGCGGCTCGACAAGGAGGGCAGCGTCACGCCGGGCGTCGGTGACCTCGCCGGCGTCGCGGAGCTGCTGGAGGAGCTGGGACCGGGCGCGCGGGTGGAGATCGATCCACCGATCACCTTCCGAGTCGAGGCGGAGGAGGAGCGGGCGCTGGTGCTCGGGCTCGAGGATCTCACGCTGCGCGGCAGCCCGGCGCCCGGCTTCGATCGCCACTCGCGCAGCACGGTCATCCGGCCTTCGGAGGTCGTGATTGTCGGGCCGCGGCAGAGCATCCAGGAGGCGTTCGAGCGACGCGCGCAGCTCTTCGATCCCGTGGTGCTCGATGGCACCAGCCGCCAGGTGTCGCAGGAGGTGTCGCTGGCGTTGCAATGGCGCGATCGCTTGCGCCTCCTCGATTCGAAGCGCGAACCACTCGCGTCGATCCGCGTCTCCCTCGAGTTCGAGCGCAAGATGGCGCCGGTGCCCGCACCCGAGGGGCTCTTCGAGCTGCCGGTCCACGTGGTCTGCAACGACGATCTGTTGCGGCGCGGTGACCTGCGCAAGAGCTGGCGCGACGGCTGGCGGCTGCGCTTCGACGCGGCGGTCGAAGGGGAGCTGAAGCTCGCGCTCCAGTTCCAGGCGCCCGAGTCGGCGGTGACCGGTCCGACGCTCGACCGCGTGAAGCTGAACCTCGCGCGCGACCAGGTCGAGCTGGTCGTGCGCGCGCACGAAGCGGCGGGGCTCGAGCGGACGACGCTCAAGGTGACGATCGTGAAGTTCGCCGACTTCCCCGATGATCTCGACGTCGGCCTGGCGCCGGGGACCCCGGCCGAGGTGGCCGTCACCTGGGACGAGCCGGCGCCCGCGGGCGCGAGTGGAAGCACGGAGAAGAGCGGCGATGGCGGCAACTGAGACGCTGTTCGGAACCGACGGCGTGCGCGGCAAGGCGGGCGTCGGCCCGCTGGCGCCGGCGAACGTCGAGCGGCTCGGCGTCGCCCTCGGCGACTGGTTGCGCGCCCACGGCGACGCGGCCAAGCCGGCGCTGATCGGTGGCGACACGCGTGCGAGCCGCGAGGAGATCACGGCCGCGCTCTCACGGGGTCTCGCGCGCGACGGGATCCGTTCGATCGACCTTGGCGTGCTGCCGACCGCGGCGCTCGCGCTCCTGATCGACGACTACGACGCGAGCTGTGCCGCCGTCATCTCGGCCTCGCACAACCCGGCAGCGGACAACGGCATCAAGATCTTCACGGGCCACGGTCAGAAGCTCGGCGACGCCGAGACGCACTTCATCGAGGAGCGCTGGCGGGCGCAGGGCGAGCTGCCACGCGTGGCGGTCGCCGACCTTTGCGAGCTCCACCCCGAAGGGATCGAGCGCTATCTCGCTCGTCTGATCTCCGCGGCCGGAACACCCGACCTGCGCGGCCTCTCCATCGCGCTCGACCTGGCGCAGGGCGCTGCGCACGTCGCCGGACCCGAGCTCTTCCGGCGCCTCGGCGCGACGATTCACGTCATCGGCGACCAACCCGACGGCCATAACATCAACGACGGCTTCGGGTCGCTCCATCCCGAGACGGTGGCGGCCTTGGTGAAGCAGACCGGCGCCGACTTCGGGCTCGCGGTCGATGGCGATGCCGACCGCAGCATCTTCGTCGACGAGCGCGGCGTGGTGGTCGACGGCGACGGCGTGCTGGCACTCGTGGCCGAGGACCTGCTCGCCCGCGGCCTGCTCCACGGCGGTGCCGTCGCCGGCACGGTGATGTCGAACTTCGGCCTCGAGCAGTTCCTGCGTTCGCGACGGATCGACCTCGTGCGCACCGCGGTGGGGGATCGCCACGTTTCGGCGGCCCTGCGCGAGCGGGCCTTGAGCCTCGGCGGCGAGCCGTCGGGCCACGTGATCTTCGGCGCCGACCTCGACTATCTCGGCGACGGCCTCTACACCGCGGTGCGCGTCGCGGAGCTGCTCCGCCGCCGCCAGCTCCGCCTCTCGCAGGCGATCGCCGGGTTCCGCCCGGCGCCGCAGAGCAACGTCAAGCTGACGGTGGCGCGCCGCCCCAAGCTCGAAACGGTGCCCGGGTTCAAGGAAATCCTTTCCGCGTCCGAAAAGAGGCTCGGCAACGAGGGACGCGTCGTCATCCGCTACTCCGGCACCGAGCCGGTCTGCCGCGTGATGGTGGAGGGCGCCGACGCGACCCTCGCGCGCACGCTGGCAGAGGAGCTCGCGGGCTTCCTGCGTCGGGCAATCGGCGCGCCGTAGGTTGGACCGCAACGAACGCAAGAAAGGGAGCTCCCGTGGGTCACGTCGCGATCGGTCTTGGACTCGACACTTCAGGTGACGTCGGCACGGTCGCGCTCGACGACCAGTCACCGCCTCGCGTCGCCCGCTTTACCGAGGGGATGGCGCACGGCAAACTCCTCCTGCCCTCGGTCGAAGAACTCTTGAAGCAGGCTGGGCTTCGTCGGCCCGACTACGTGGCGGTTGGGATCGGGCCTGGCTCCTACACGGGCCTTCGCATCGGGGTGACGGTCGCGCGCACGTTGGCGTGGACGTGGGAAGTCCCGCTGCTGGGCATCAGCTCGCTGTCGGCGTTGGCGCTGAATGCGGGTTGGCAGGCTCGGCCGCTGGTCACCCTCGTCGATGCCAAGCAAGGCGAGGTGTACGCGGCGGTCTATCGCTGGCAGGGAGGGCTGCCGCGCTTGGTCCAGGCTCCCGTCATCGGCCCGCCGGACGTGATCCGTGCGGATCTGCCGAAGGACGCGGCATGGGTCGGCGATGGTTGCCGGCTGCTCGACGTCGAGCCGACGGTCGCGGACGTGTATGCGGACGCGACCGGGGTCGTGAGGCTGGCACGCGAGCGCTTCCTGCGCGGCGAGCGCGACAGGATCCCGACGGTCCTGCCCATGTACCTGCGTGCGTCCGAAGCGGAACGGAGGCTCGAAGCCCGCTCGTGATCCACCCGCATCGTGTCTGGGCCGACATCCGACTCGACCACCTGCGCGACAACCTCGCGCTCCTGAAGCAGCGACTCCGTCCGACCACCCGCCTGATGGCGGTCGTGAAGGCGGACGGCTACGGCCACGGCGCCGTCGAGATCGCGCGCGAGCTGCACGCGACCGGCGTCCGCCACTTCGGCGTCGGCGACTCGGGCGAGGCGCTCGAGCTGCGCGCCGGCGGCGTCA
>CAYRQC010000207.1:0-2618 GCA_964426265.1 uncultured Phycisphaerales bacterium
AGTCGCCCTGACTCGGCCAGCGTCGGCAACGCCGTGGTGGAGCCCGCCGACGCGACGGCCGCCATCGAGACGCGCTGAGCACGGAAGAGCAGGCCACTACCGTCGCGACGTCCATCGATCTGGATCGTGCTGCCTTCGCGCACCTGACCGGAGCCGATGAGGTTCGCCACCGCGAAGAGCACCTCGCTCTCGAGCAACCCGCGGAGCGGCCGCGCGCCGTAGCGCGGGTTGGTCCCTTTCTGCAGCAGGTAGCGGCGCGCCGCCGGCGTGCAGCGGAGATCGACATCCAGTCGCACGCGAACCCGCGTGCGCACGTAGTCGAGCTCGAGGTCGAGGATCTGCTTGAACTGCTCGTCGCCGAGGCTGTTGAAGATGATCCGGCGATCGATGCGGTTCAGGAACTCGGGGCTGAAGATGCGGCGTGTCGCTTCGAGCACGCACTCCTCGACCTGCGACATGTCGGGCAGCCCCTCGGCGCCCAGCCCGCGGAAGCCGAGCGGCGAGTCGTGGAGCCGCTCGAAATGGTCGGCGCCGACGTTGCTGGTCATGAAGATCAGGCAGCGCGTGAGGTCGACCTGCTCGTTGGTCCCGAGCGTGAGATTGCCTTTGTCGAGGATCCCGAGCAGCAGCATCCAGAGCGAGTCGTTGGCCTTCTCGATCTCGTCGAACAGGAGCAACGTGATCGGATGCTCGCGCGTCTGGTGGCGGTCGAGGTTCTCCTGGCTCAAGTAGGGCGGCGTGTCGCGGTGGCCGAGGTAGCCGGGCGGGGAGCCGATCAGCCGCGCGATCTCGTGGCTGTGGCTGAACTCCGCGCAGTCGACCTTGAGCATCGCCCGCCGCTCGCCGAACAGGATCTCCGCGAGCGCCTCGACCATCCGGGTCTTGCCGGTGCCGGTCGGGCCGAGCAGCAAGAAGCTCGCGATCGGCCGGTTCGGGTCGGAGAGACCCGAGCGCCAGATCTGGTGGATCGTCGTCAACGCATCGACCGCCGGCTGTTGGCCCACCACGCGGGCCAGGATGCCGTCGCGAAGGCGCCGCGCCTCCGGACTCAGCTTCTGCGGATCGAGCTCACGCCATCGCGTGCTTCGCGCCACGTTGTCTCTCCGGTCGCCTGCCGACCTCCACGCGGAATGACTTCGCCCGCCGGGCGGTCGCGCCTTTAGGGCGTGAAGTCGTGGCGCAACTGGAGCTCGGGCGGGTCCGGATGGCGCTGCTAGGATGAACCCGCGGTGATCGACAGCGGCTCCCGCGCCTTGCCCCCGCAACGCACGGGGCACAGCGCGGTGACGACGCGCAGATGGAGCTGGATCGGGGCGAGCGGTCAGGACTCACGGATGGACGAAGAGAGCAAAGAAATCTACGAGCGGGTCGCCGCATTGCTCGACGAGGTCGATGCGCGCCTCGACGAGGGCCACGCCGACGAAGGGCTCGAGCTGGCGCGGCAGGCGCAGAAGCTCCTCGACCGTCACGAAGAGGTGAAGAAGCGCGAGACCGACCTACGAATCGACACGCACTACTTGCTCGCGGCCAGCCAGTTCGAGCTCGGCGACATCGCGGCGGCGCTGCGCGAGTACGACGCCGTCCGCGCCCTCGACGCCAAGGATGCGGAGATCGACTTCTGGCAGGCGCGCGCGCTCTTCCACGCCTGGCGTTTTTCGGATGCCGAGAAGATCCTGCTCCGCCACAAGCCCAAGCCGGCCACGCGCGCGGGGCAGCTCTACTACCAGGCGCTGATCGCCGACTTCCGCGGCGAGCACGACGCCGCCAACCAGCTCTTCGTCAAGGCGGCCAAGGAGAACCCCGACGACTACCCCGAGCCGGTGCGGCTGCCGGCGGCCGAGGTGCACACGATGCTCGAGGACGTGCTGGCGGCGCTGCCGCGCGACGTGCGGCGCGCTCTGGAGAACGTCGATCTCGCCCTCATGCCGTTGCCCGACCCGAAGGTGCATGCGAGCCCCGATATCGATCCGTTGGTGCTGGGGCTCTATCGCGGGATCAACATCGTCGAGAAGTCAGCGGACACGGTGCCGGGGGTGATTGATCGGATCGAGATATTTCAGAGGAATGTGGAGCGCGTGGTCGGGGACAAGGATGAGCTGCGGGAGGAGATGAAGATCACGCTGCTGCATGAGATCGGGCACCATTTGAGCTGGGATGAGGAAGGGCTGGCGGAGCGGGGATTGAACTAGGCGTTGCAGCTGACGGCGGCGGAGCCGCCGCAGCTGAACGCCACCATCGCGGCGACGGCGCTGCGCGCCGCGCGCGAAAGGACGTTGCACTCGACAGCGGCGCGGAGCGCCGCTGCGAGTGAACGGGCCGGAAGAGACACAGGGCGCACGTCCGGTGTACCGATCCGGGTGTACCGATCCGTGTACCGATCCGGGGTTGCTACGGCGGTGTTTTCCGCACACTGATGCACGGAAAGCGGATCGGGGGGCACGGGTTTCCGCCGGTTGAAAGTCGCGAGTTCCGCGGCAAGACGCCAGGCGACTCGCGTGACGGTGGGCGCGTCGACGCAAGTGGCGGAACGAACGTCAACCTTCGATGAGCACCGTGAACCCGCCGTAGACCATGCGCGTGCAGTCGAACGGCATCTTCTTCGGGTCCATGAACTTCGC
>CAYRQC010000208.1:0-3031 GCA_964426265.1 uncultured Phycisphaerales bacterium
CGAGCTCTCCGCCGCCCTCGCGCAGCGCGCGACGCCCGCGACCGAGTCTGACGTCGCACCACGCATCGCCGCGGCCGTCGCCACGGCGGTCGTGGGGGTGACGGTCGAGCGTGACGCGGCTCGCGCGGCGCACGAGTCTGCCAAGGCGCGGGGCGACGCGCTCGCCGCTGCGGGCGCCGTCGTCGACGCGACGTTGACGACGGTGCGCGGTGAGCTGGCCGCCGTCAACGCGGCATGTGCATCCGAACGCGACGCAGCGCGCTCTGCGGCGGCCGACGCCGCCGGGGCGAGCGCGGCGCTCGCCACGGCAACCGTCGCCGCAGCGGTCGCGGCGGTGCGCAGTGAGCTGGCGACTGCACACGCGCACGTGACGGTCGAGCGCGACACAGCTCGCGCGGCGCACGAATCGGCAACGGCGCAGTGCGACGCGCTCGCCGCTGCGAGCGCCGTTGTCGATGTGACGTTGACGACGTTGCGCGGCGAGCTGGCCGCCGCTCAGCGGCGAGCGGGTGCGACCGACCTCGCCAAGCTACAGGCCGAGCACCTCGCTGCGATGGCCGCATCGCAGTGCGCGAAGGCGACCGCATCGGCGGCCGCCGCCGCAGCGTGCGTCGAACGCGACTCGGCGATTGCGAGCACCTCCGCGGCGCGCGCAGACGCGGCCCGCCAAGTCCAAGCGGCTCACGCCGAGTCGGAAGCGCGCGCTGCAACCGCGCGCTACGAGCTCAGCGAGGCGAAGACGGCGCATGCGCAAGCCAACGAGCTCGCCGCGTCCCAGCTCCGGACGCTGCAGCTCCGCGCCGACTCGCTGCAGAACGATCTCGACGTCGCCCACGCGAGCACCTCGAGCGCAACTGCGGATGCATCCACGCACCGCAGCCTGCTGGCGGAGAAGCGCGACGCGTACTCGCGCGTCTCGCTCGAGCTGGCGCAGATGAAGAGGGACCACGGCCAGGCGCAGGCCGACTGCCACGCCGCGCAGTCCGCACTCGCCGGCGCACAGGCGCTGCAGTCGACGGTGCAGCGAGATCTCGAGAGAGCGCGGAACGATCTGCGCGCGGCTACGACTCGCGCCGGCGACGCGGAGCAGCAGTGCACCGCCGCGGCCGAGCGCCGCTCGGCTCTCGAGGTCGAACTCGAGCGTCAGCGCGGCAAGCACGCCTCGACCAGCTCGTCGGACATCGCCCGCGACGCCGAGCGGGCCCGGCTCGATGTGTCGCTCGAGCGAGCACGCACGATGGAGCAACAGCTCTCGACCGCCCGCGACGACGCGCAGCGCAAGCTGCTGACGGCAACCGAGGCCCGCGACAACCTTGCCGCGAGCAACCAGGAGCTGTCGCGGCGACTCGCCGACAGCGAAGCGACGGTCTCCGCGATGCTCACAGCGGGGGGGCTGACGCAACTGAAACACGCCGAGAGCGAGCGCAACCTCGCGGCCGCCCTCGCTGAATACGAGGGCGTTCGTGACCCCGGGCAGCACGGCCACGACGCGGCGTCCCGCGTCCGCTGTGCGCACGCGCGGCACCAGAACGAGACGAAGCGGCTCCGCGAGCAACTCGCGGTCAGTGAAGGGTGCGGCGAGCACCTGCGGCGCGACCTCGTCGGCGCTCGCGACGCGTTCGCCAAGTCCCGCGCCGACGCCGCGGCGCTGCAGACCCAGCACGACGAAGCGCTCCGCGTCGCCTCCGCCGAGCACTCCCGCCGCGAGGCGGCGGCGACGTCGGCGCAGCAGCGGCAGCAGCACGAGGTCGACGCGTCCGAGCGGCTCGCCGCGGATCTCGGCCGCGAAGTGACGGCTGAGAAGCACCGCGCATCCCTCGCCGCATCGGAAGCATCGGGCGAGCGCGACCGGCTGCAGCACGTGCTCCGCAGCGCGCGCACGCAGCTAGACGACAAGGAGGGCGAGTTACGCGGCGCGCGCGGCGCGGCCGCGGCCAGCGACCGATCTCACCCTGAGGCGGTCCGCGAGCTCGCCCAGAGCAACGCGCAGCTACAACAGCGAACCACCGACAACACTGCCCTCAACGCGCGCGGCCAGGCCCTGCAAGCGCGGTTCGACCAGGCGAGCAACGAGCTGTCCGCGGCGAAAGCGCAGCTTGAGAGCGCGACCGCCGTCACGTCTGACGCACGTGCGCGGTGCGCCGACGCCGAGCAACGCGCGTCGTCGGCGAACGCGGCTTCCGCCGCGACGGCCCACACGCTGCAGGGCCAGATCCACCAGCTGGAGAGTGATGCGGCGGCGCTGCGAGCCGCCAACGTGTCGTTCGCCCGCACCGCCGCTGACGGACAAGCGCGCCGCGGACGCGTCGACGTCGACGGGGCCCCTCGCGCGGGGCCCGGCGCGGCCGCCGCCCGCGCCGCTGCAGCTACGTCGCCGAGCGAGGAGGCGGAGAAGCTCGTCGAGTACATCACCGGCAGCACAGGCAACGCTGGCAGCGCGGCGCACATCGCGGCCGACGTCTTCGACGCGCAGCTCGCGCGCGCCAACAAGCACGCCTCGCCGGCCGACGCGCCGACGCGGGCGGCAAGCATCCGCCAGGCCGCGACGTCGATCAACGTGCTCGCCCGGCTGGCGAACGTCACCGACGATGCGCCGCCGGTCCTCGAGCGCGCCAGACATTTTGCGCAGATGCTCGACGACATCAAGACCACGCCGGACCTCAACGCCGTCCTGCGCCAGATCGTCGCGCCGGACGATCCCGATTTCGCCGGCGGCGTTCTCGGGGCGGTGCTCGGCAAGCAACGCGCGCACCAGCAGGCGCAGCGGTCGCCGTCGCCGGCCCCGGCGCGCGACGGGTCACCGTCGAGCGCGGGCGTGCCTGACCACGTCAAGGACCGCTTCGCGCTCGCGTCGAACCGCGTCTCCGACATCCACCGCACCGTCCTCGGTCGCTCGTACGTCGAGGCGTTCGACGCGCTTGCGCGGAGGGCGGGTTTTTGATGCGCCCTCACTGCCATGACCCGGCGGTGAAGGGCGGCGAAACAATGGGTCGGCTGTTGGGCGGCGGCGGCGCGCTCGCGCGCGGCGGGG
>CAYRQC010000209.1:0-3255 GCA_964426265.1 uncultured Phycisphaerales bacterium
GACGCACGCGGAGATGACGCGGTGCAATTGCAGCAGCTCGAGAGCTTCATCACCCAGAAGGTCGACGCGATCATCCTCGCCGCGGTGAACGACGATGTCCCGGCGATCGAGGAGACCGTCACGCGCGCGCGGGCCGCGGGCATCAAGGTCGTCGCGCAATCGCAACGCGTCAAGACGGCCGACGTCTACGTCTCGATCGGGCAGCGCGAGTACGGCCTGGTGGGCGGTCGCATGGCGGGCGAGTGGATCCGTGACCATCTCGGCGGCAAGGCCGAGGTCGCCATCGTCGGCTGGCCCGAGCGGCCGACCATCCACGAGCGCTGCGACGGGCTGAAGGAGGGGGTGCTCGCGGTCGCTCCCGAGGCGAAGGTGGTGGCCGATATCGCCGCCGCGAACCCGGAGAGTGCCCAGACCAACACTGAAGCGGCGATGCAGCAGTCGCCCGGGATCCGGGTGGTCGTCGCGTTCAACGACGACAGCGGCCTGTCGGCGGCGAACGCCCTCGTTGCACGCTTCGGGGCACGGGCGTCGAAGGCCGCAAACGAGTTCGCCGTCTTCGGGCTCGACGCGATTCCCGGCGCCGTTGCAGCAATCGGCGATGCCAAGAGCCCGTTCCGCGGGACGGTCGACATCGATCCCTTCGGCAACGGCAAGGTCGACGTCGACGTGGCAATGGTGCTGATCGACGGCAAGCCGGTCACCGGTGCGCAGAAAGGTGCGAGCGGACAGCTTTACCTTCCGGTCGCGATGAAGGCGGTGACCGAGCCAGGTGCGAAGCGGAAGTGACGCCGGCGATGGTCCGCCTCGTTGGCGTCGGCAAGCAGTACGGCGGAGTCACTGCACTCGCCGAGCTGTCGCTCGAGCTGCACGCCGGCGAGGCGCTGGCGCTGGTCGGCGAGAACGGGGCGGGCAAGTCGACGCTGGTGAATCTGCTCGCCGGCGCCACCGCGCCGAGCCACGGGACGATCGAGATGGACGGGCGGACCTTCGCGGCGCTCACTCCCGATCAGGCGCGCGCGCACGGGATCCGCGTCGTCCACCAGGAGCTGATGGTCGTCGATCGGCTCACCGTCGCCGAGAACGTCTTCCTTGGGCAGGAGCCGCGCCGACTAGGACTGCTTCCGGCGCGCGCGACGATGCGGCGCCGCGCGAGCGAGCTGCTGGCGGCGCTCGGCGTCCCGCTCGACCCCGACGCGCGGGTCGGCACGCTGTCGGTCGGGCAGAAGCAGGCCGTCGAGATCGCGAAGGGGCTCGCCTTCGACGCCAAGCTCTTCGTGCTCGACGAGCCAACCGCGCCGCTCACTCCGGCCGAGGTGGCGCGGCTCTATCGCGTCGTGCGCGAGCTCAAGGCGCGCGGCGTCGCGCTGCTCTACATCAGCCATCGCCTGCAGGAGGTCTTCGATCTCTGCGAGCGCGTCGTGGTGCTGCGCGATGGTCGCGAGGTCTTTCGCGGCGCGGTTGCCGGGCTCACGCGCCGCGAGCTGGTACGCCACATGGTCGGTCGTGAACTCGCGGGCGGCGATGAAGAGGCGCCACCCCATCACCCGCAACGGACGATCGGCGCGCGGCGCCTGGAGGTGACCGGGCTCTCCGCGGGACCGCGACTGCGCGATCTCACCTTTCATGTACGCGCCGGCGAGGTGGTCGGGCTTGCGGGGTTGGTGGGGGCCGGTCGCACCGAGGCGTTGCGGGCGCTCTTTGGTGCCGATCGGCGCACGGCGGGAACGATCCGCATGGATGGGCGCACCATCGCGCCGCGTTCGCCGAGCGAGGCGATCGCGGCGGGGCTCGCGCTGGTGCCGGAAGATCGCAAGGCACAGGGAGTGATCCTGGCGCGACCGGTGGCCGAGAACTTCGCGCTGGTCGTCCTGCGAAAGCTCGCCTGGCTTGGTGTGCTCGATCGGCGGCGCATGCAGCGGGTCGTCGAAGCGCTGGTGGCGAAGCTGCGCGTCAAGGCGCCAACGCTCGCCGCGCCGGTTGGCTCGCTCTCGGGTGGCAACCAACAGAAGGTCGTGCTCGGACGCTGGCTCGCCGGCCGGTTTCCGGTGCTGCTGCTCGACGAGCCGACGCGCGGCATCGATGTCGGTGCCCGGCACGAGATCTGGCAGGTGCTGCGCGACCTCTCGCGCGACGGTATCGCCCAACTGATCGTGAGCTCTTCGCTTCCCGAGCTGCTCGCGCTCTGTGACCGGCTCTACGTGCTGCGCGACGGCCGACTGGTCGGCGAGCTCGCAGCGGGAGCGACCCCCGAGGAGGTGATGCAGCTTGCCGCCCGTTGAAGGAGTACGGCTGCGCCGACGCGCACTGGCTCGCGATCTCGGCATCTTCGTGGTGCTGGCGCTGCTGGTCGCCTGGCTCGGCACCGTCACTCGCGACCACGCGTTCATCCAGCACGAGAACCTCGTCAACCTCCTGCGTCAGTCGTCGATCCTCGCGGTTGCTTCGATCGGCATGACCCTGGTGGTGCTGACCGGAGGGATCGACCTGGCGGTCGGAAGTGTCATGGCACTCGCCGGCGTGCTGGCAGCGCTGCTCGTGCGCCGCGTCGCGACTCCCGACGCGCTCGCCGAACGGCTCGGAACGCCGGAGCTGACACCACTGCTGGCCGTGCTGATCGTGCTGCTGTTCGGTGGCGCATGGGGCGTCGGGACCGCGACTCTGGTCACGCGGCTCGAGATCCCGCCGCTCATCACGACGCTTGGCACGATGTCGATCGGACGTGGTGCCGTGCAATGGCTCACCGGCGCCGAGTCGGTCCACTCCGACACCGGCTTCGCACCGTTCGAGCAGCTCCAGTGGCTCGGCAGCGGCTTCCTCGGGCCGATCCCGGCGCCGGTGGTGGTCGCCACGGTGGTTGCACTGTCCGGTGCCTTCCTGCTGCGGCGCACGATCTTCGGAACCTGGCTCTACGCCATCGGCTGCAACGAGGAGGCGTGTCGCCTCTCCGGCGTGCCGGTGCGGCGGGTGAAGACGTTGGCGTACATGCTGGCTGGCGCCGTCTTCGCGCTCGCTGGAGTGATGAATCTCGGCCGCCAGGGCTACGCGCTGCCGGCGGCGGCGAGCGGCTTCGAACTCAACGTCGTGACGGCGGTGGTGCTCGGTGGTGTCTCGATCACCGGCGGCGAAGGCCACGTGCCGGGCGTGATCGCCGGCGTGCTGATCCTCGGCTCGCTCGAGAACGGGCTCATCATGTTGAACCTGCCGTTCTACGAGATCATGGTCTTGAAGGGCGCGGTGCTGCTGGCGGCGGTGGCC
>CAYRQC010000210.1:0-8766 GCA_964426265.1 uncultured Phycisphaerales bacterium
ACGCCGCGGACGAAGCGCGCCCACGGCGGCAGGAGGTCGCGCTCGCGCTCGCAGATGAACATGCGGCGCACGTAGACCGCGACGTCGCCGAACTCCTGGAGCGAGGTGACCGAGCCCGGCGGCACGAAGAGAACGCCGGCGAGCGGCAGCGTCACCTGATCGTCGCCGACCTTGATCACCACGTCGTAGAGCGGCAGCACCGCGAGCGGCTCGACCTCGAAGCGGTCGCGGACGAAGGCGCGATAAGCCTCGGCGTCGGGCGGGTCGCCTTCGTCGCGGTCGGCGTCGGCGTGCCACGGCGCCTCGCCGCCGTTGACCGGCTCCTCCTCGGGCTCTGCGTCCTCCTCGGCGATGAAGATCGGCGTCGGCAGGAAGCCGGCGAAGGTCGCGATGGCGCGCGCGAGCACGTCGCGATCGAGCAGGAGCTGCGCGCTCGCCTTGAGCTCCATGCGCAGCGTGGTGCCGACCGCGCGCGACGGCGTGACCGGCTCGAGCTCATAGCTCTGGCCGCCGGTCGAGGTGAAGCGCCAGGTCGCGGCGCCGTCACGGTAGGAGCGAGTGGTCAGCACGACGCGGCGCGCCAGCAGGAAAGCGGAGAGGAAGCCGAGGCCGAACTGGCCGACCAACTGCTCGGCCGCTTGGAGCTCCGCCTCGTCGCCCACCTCGAGCCGCGAGCGCAGCTCGCTGGTGTAGGAGCGGCCGATGGTCGCGAGGAACTCGGCGATCTCGGTGTCGGTGAGGCCACTGCCGTTGTCTTCCAGCTCGAGGAAGCGGCCGCGGCGCGAGAAGCGGACGACGACGCGCGGCGAGTAGTCTCCGCCCGGTTCCTCGCTCTGCTCCTGCCCTCGATCCTCGACCCGGCGCCGCTCGCACGAGTCGTGGGCGTTCTGGAGCGCCTCGCGCAAGGCGACCATCGGATCGGAGTAGAGGTGCTCACCGAGGATCGTGAGGAGCCCGGGAAGATGGAGCCCCATCGGGAGCGTGCGCTGCGTGCCCATGACTGCGCGGGACTCTATCCGGCGTCGCTCGGGCCGCTGACGCCGCTTTCAGCCCGCTTCTATCAGCGGCCAGTGCTGACCGTGGCGCGCGCGCTGCTCGGCCAGCTCCTGGTCCGCCGCGTGGTCCACGACGGCCAGCCGCTGCTGCTGGTCGGTCGCATCGTCGAGACGGAGGCGTACGGCGGTCGAATCGATCCCGCGAGCCACAGCTTTCGCGGGCTCACCCCACGCTGTCGCACGATGTTCGGACCGGTCGGCCATCTCTACGTCTACTTCACCTACGGCAGCCACTTCTGCGCCAACGTCATCGCGGGCTCGCGCCGCGACGCCGCGGCGGTGCTGCTGCGGGCGCTCGAGCCGCAGGCTGCCATGGCGGCGGTGGCAGTACTGCGCGCGAATCGACGCGCCCGCTGCAGATCAGGTCCCACCGCCGACGCGCTCATCCGGGGCGCGCTGGATGCCCGCCTTCTTACCGGCCCCGGCAACTTGACGGCAGCCCTCGCAATCGACGGCAACCACGATGGAAGCGAGCTCACATTGGGAAGCGGCGAGATCTGGATCGCGGCGGCACCACCGGCCCGCCGCGTCTCCTGGACTCCACGCATCGGTCTTGGCGACAACGCCGCGGCCGAGTGGCTCTGGCGTTGCGTCGATGCGGACAGCTTGGCGGTCACCGCGGTTCCGAGCCGGTGGCCGCGCGCACCGCGTCCCACACCGACGATCACGGAAGCACGCCGGGGCTAGGCATTCGGCCCGAGCTGCCGCTGGCCGGTGATGTTGGCCTGGCACCGATCAGGCGGGTCTTTTGTGCCTGGCACGGATCACCCGGTGGGTTTGGGCCAGGCACCATTCACGCGGCAGCGGGGCGATCGGCACGCTGCTCTCGGCGCCGCAGACACTCGGGAGCTCGGCGCGAACTGGGAGCTGATCGGGTCGGCTCAGTGATTGACGAGCAGCGCCCCGACGCCGGGCAGCACCGCGCCTTCGAGCGCCTCGAGGAAGGCGCCGCCGCCGGTCGAGACGTGGGTGAAACGGTCTTGCAGGCCGAACTGCTCGATGACCGCGACCGAGTCGCCGCCACCGACCACCGTGCTAGCGCCCGACTTGGTCGCGGCGGCGATCGCCTCGGCGACGGCCTTGCTGCCGGCCGCGAAGCTCTTCCACTCGAAGACGCCAAGCGGGCCGTTCCAGACGATCGTGCGCGCGGCGGTCAGCTCCGCACGAAAGTGAGCGCTGCTCTTCGGTCCGATGTCGAGACCCATCCAGCCGTCCGGGAGATCGACGGCATCGATGGTGCGTGGCGGCGCCTTCTCGTCGAAGGTCTGCGCCGCGATGTGGTCGATCGGCAGGACGATCCGTACGCCCTTCTTCGCGGCCTTCGCGAGCGCCGCCCGCGCGATGTCGAGCTTCTCCTGCTCGCACTTGCTGGCGCCGATTGAATGGCCGCTCGCAGCTAGGAAGGTGTACGCCATGCCGCCGCCGATCAGCAGCGCGTCCACCCGATCGAGGAGGCTGTCGACCACCTTGATCTTGTCCGAGACCTTCGCGCCACCGAGCACCGCCACGAACGGCCGCTCGATCTTCGCGAGCAGCTTCTCGAGCGCCGCGAGCTCCGCCTCCATCAGCTTGCCGGCAGCTCGCGCGTTCACCGGCAGCAAGCTCGGTACGCCAGTGACGCTCGCGTGCGCGCGGTGAGCCGACCCGAAAGCGTCGTTCACGTAAAGCACACAGCCGTTCAACAGCTGCTTCGCGAACGCGGCGTCGCCCGCCTCTTCCTCTGGATGGAAACGCACGTTCTCGAGCAGGACCACGTCGCCCGCCTTCATCGAAGCCAGCGCCTTCTCGACCGCGGGACCGACGCACTCCCGCAACGCCGCCACCGGCTTGCCGAGCAGCTCCGCCAGTCGCTTCGCGCACGGCGCGAGCCGGAGATCGTCCTGCGGCCCCTTCTTCGGCCGGCCGAGATGGGAAGCGAGCACCACCATCGCGCCGCGCCCGGCCAGGTCGCGAATCGTCGGGAGCGCGGCCCGGATGCGGGTGTCTTCGGTGATCTGCTGCTTCTCGTCGAGCGGCACGTTGAAGTCGACGCGCACGAAGACGCGCCGGCCGCTCACCGAGAGGTCCTTCAGCGTCTGGAAGCGCATCGTCAGCGGCGCGCGAAGGCGAGCTTGATCAGGTCACAGACGCGCGACGAGTAACCGAACTCGTTGTCGTACCAGGCGAGGACCTTCACCGTCCGGGCGCCGATCATCATCGTCGACCTGGCATCGAAGATCGCCGAATGGCTGTTGCCGATGATGTCGCTCGAGACGATCTCGTCCTCGGTGTACTCGATGATCCCCTTCATCGGTCCCGCGGCGGCCTCCTTGAAGGCGGCGTTGACCAGCTCCTTCGTCGTGTCGGTCTTCAGCTCGGCGACCAGGTCGACGATCGAGCCATCCGGCACCGGCACGCGCAACGCGAGGCCGTCGAGCTTGCCCTTGAGCTCGGGGAGCACGTTACCGACGGCGCGCGCGGCGCCAGTCGTGGTCGGGATGATGTTGATCGCCGCCGCGCGCGCGCGGCGCAGGTCCTTGTGGATCAGGTCGGCGACGTTTTGATCGTTGGTGTAGGCGTGCACGGTCGTCATGAAGCCGTGCTCGATCCCGAACTTCTGGTGCAACACCTTGGCCACCGGCGCGAGGCAGTTCGTGGTGCACGAGGCATTCGAGAGGATGGTGTCGGCGGCCGTGAGCTTCTCGTCGTTGACGCCGACGACCACCATGCGGTCGATCTCATCCTTCGGCGGAACAGTGAGAAGCACCTTCTTCGCGCCCGCGGCGACGTGCTTCTGGCAGTCGGCCTTGGAGGTGAAGACGCCGGTCGACTCGACCGCGCAGTCGACGCTCATCGCGCCCCATGGCAGCTTGGCCGGATCGCGCTCGGCGATGACCTTGACCGACTTGCCGTTGACCTTGAGCTCATTGGCGCCGGCCTCGACGGTCCCTTCGAACTTGCCGAAGACCGAGTCGTACTTCAGCAAGTGCGCCATGCCGGCCGGATTGGTGAGATCGTTGATCGCCACGACCTCGAAGTCGTTCGGCCGCGACCACATGATGCGGAAGACGTTGCGGCCGATGCGGCCGAAGCCGTTGATGCCGATCCGGATCGCCATGCTGTTCCTGCTCCTCTGCCGAGGTCCATTGGGGTCGATTCGAAAGGCGCCGGGGCGCGAGCCTATCCGCGCCCCGGGGAAAAAGGCGCGGGTCGCCCTGGGTGCGCGCAGGACCGATCGGGCCTGCTGATTCCCCCTGCCGCGGGGCGTGTGCTGGTCGCCGTGTCGGGGGGTGCCGACTCGACTGCGCTGGCACTGCTGCTCGCCGATGCAAGGGTCGGGCCGCTCTATCTGGCGCACGTGCAGCACGGCTTTCGGCCTGCCGCGGCCGACGCCGAACGGGCGCTCGTCGCGGCGCTCGCCGAACGCATCGGAGCCACGCTCCACATCGTGCGCCTCGAACCCTTTCCCCGCGCGATCGCTGCTGGGCGCAAGATCCCCGAGAGCTGGGCGCGGCGACGGCGATACGAAGAGCTCGCGACACTCGCGCGGCGTTGCGGCGTGCGGGTGATCGCCACCGGCCATCACCTCGCGGATCAGCGGGAGACTCAGTTGCTCCATCTGCTGCGCGGCGGCGCGCTCCATGGCCTGCGCGGGATGGCCGACTGCCGGCCGCTCGACGAGCTGCGGCTCTGGCGGCCGCTCCTGCGCGTCGATCCCGCTTCGCTCCGCGCGCTGCTCCGCGAACGCGGCGTCGCGTGGATCGACGACCCCAGCAACGGCGACCTGCGGCTCGCCCGCAATCGGATCCGTCATCGCCTCCTGCCGGAGCTTCGATCCGCGGCAGATCCGTTGGTCGCCCGCCTCGATCGACTCGGAGAGCTGGCGACGCGCGCGTTGACACGGATCGACGCGCGCCTCAGCCGCCGCCTCGACGCCGCCGTACCGACCGCGAGCGCAGGACTCCTGCTCTATCGGCGCACCGCGATCGCCGCCGTTCCTGCACCACTGCTCGCCGTGCTCTTCGATCAGATCAGCCGGCGCGTTGGCATCGGTCGCGCACAACGTCGGCGCCACGGCGAGCTCGACGAGGCGGCGCGATGGCTCGCGGCGGGTGAGCGCGGCACTCAGCAGGTGGGCGAGCTGGTCGTGCTCGGCTCGGCGGATTGGATTGGCTTCGCGCGTTCAACCGGATCCGCTGAAGTGCGCTGGACCTTCGTCTTCCGCTCGGCGGATGATGGCGCTGATCACGCAGTCGGTGGCGGCGTCGGCACCGGCCCCAATGTCGGCGCTGATGCGGGTGTCACCGGTGCCGGCAACGTCAGTCCGAGTGATGAACGGGTCTGGGTGCCGCCGCAAGCCACTCTGGAGCTGCGATCGCTGCAGCCTGGCGATCGGCTCAAGGAAAGAGCCGGCGCGCTGCCTTGGTTCGAGCGTCGATACTGGCCCGCCCTGCTGGTCGATTCCAAGCTCGCCTGGGTGCCCAAGCTCTGGCACGCGGAGAGCGTCTCGATGACGCGGCAGCCCCACTGGCGCGCGGTCGTGGTCCGCGGACTCCCAGACCTTCACGCACGCGCGACGTGAGCGCGCCGCTGCAAGCACCTACTGCAACGCGATGACGTTGGTCCCATCGCAACCGTAGAGCGCGCCGCCCCCTTGCAGGGTCGGCATCACCATGTGCTGCGCGTCGAACTGGCTGATCTCATGGCCCGACTTGGCGTCCACCACCCGGATCATGCGGCCGGACTCGAGGTAGACCCGCTCGCCGATCTGGGTGATCGCACGCGTCGCACCTTCCGCCGTCCAGAGCTCGGTCCCGCTCGCGAGATCAAACGCGTGGATGCCGTCGTCGGCGTGCTGATAGACCGCGCCACCGGCGATCGTGGCGCCGTCACTGCTCATCTCGGAACCGCAGCCGACCTTCCAGCGGATGGCGCCCGTGCGCACGTCGACGTGATAGAGGAAGGCGTTGTTGCTGCCGAAGATGAGGCTGTCGCCCACCAGCGTGAGGGGCGTCACGACGCGCACTCCGGCCAGCCGCCGGTGCCATTTCTCGGGCGGCGCCCATGCACTCTCGTTCGCGGCGCGCGGCGGGAGGGAGACGAGCAGACCGTCCTCGGTGACGCTGATCACCTGGGCGACCGCGCCGTCGCCATAGACCACGGTGTCCACCACCGGGCTCGACGTTGCGTACGACCAGCCGTTGCGCCCACCAGCGAGATCCAACGACTGCAAGCTCGACGGCGCGAGGCGGCCGACAAAAGCCGTCTTGCCGATCACCACGGCACGGCCCGATGGGAAGAATTGCAGGTGATGCTCGCTCTGCGGCACCCGTTCGGTGCCGGTGAGCCGCGAGCCGCTCTTGCGCGTCACCGCGACCACGTCGTCCGTGCTGATCACGGCGAGCGCGCCGCCCGTCCCACCCACCGTCTGGGTGACCGTTCCAGGAAGCTCTTCGATAAACCAGCGGTGGGCGCCGCTCGCGCGGTCGATCCCGTGGAGCCGGTGCGCGTCGTCCTCGATCAGCAGCAGGTCGCCATCGACGGTGACCTCTTTCGCGTGAACGCTCGAGCCGAAGCGCTCGGCGAGATTCAGCCGCCAGAGCTCGCCCTTGAAGCGACCGCCCGCGACCATCGAGTCGACCGTCGCCGTCATCTCCTCACGCGACGGAGGACCGGTTCGTGACCGGTGCACCCTGATCCCGGTGCCCGAGCACGCAACCGCAAAGGCCAGGGAGAGCAGTGCTGCGGGGCGCGCAAGTGACATGGAGAGCCTCGGAGCCATATAGGAGAGAGTCGCGCCGGACGTAGATCGCGACCCGCCGCAGGGTAACGGCAGGTCACGACCGGTCACGAGCGGTGCGGAAGGCGCAGGATGATCCGGTGGAAGGGGCGACGAATCAAGACTCGAGGGCGCGGCTGCTGGCGCGGCTCCATCGGATCCGCGCCCGGATGGCCGCAGCCCTGGCGCGTGCCGCTCGCCCTCCGGGGAGCGCGGAGCTGCTCGCCGTGGTGAAGCAGCTCCCCGACGCGACCGTCGAGGCCGCCATCGAGCTGGGCCTCGTCGACCTCGCCGAGAATCGCGTCCAGAGCCTGCTCGCCCGGCACGCGGTGCTCGGCGGCCGTGCCCGCCTCCACCTGATCGGCCCACTCCAGAGCAACAAGGTCCAGAAGGCGGTGGCGCACGCCGCCGAGCTCCACTCCGTCGATCGCCCCGAGCTGGTCGCGCTGCTCGCACGTGCCGCCAGCGCCGTGGGCCGCGTGCTGCCGGTCTGGATCCAGGTCAACGTGGCCGAGGAACCGCAAAAGCATGGCTGCGCGCCCCACGCAGCCGCCGCCCTCGCACAGCTCACCAGCGCGGCAGCGAGCCTCACTGTGCGCGGCCTGATGACCATCGCCCCGCTCACCAGCGACGCCGAGACGGTGCGGCCGGTCTTCCGTGCGCTACGAAATCTCGCGGCGCAGCTACAGCACGACGGCGCCCTCCCCACCACCGCGACCGGGCTCTGCATGGGGATGTCGAGCGACTTCGAGGTCGCGATCGAGGAGGGCGCTACCGTGGTGCGCATCGGCTCCGCCCTCTTCCAGGAGGAGGCAGCGTGCTAGCTTCCCTCACCGGCGTTTCCTCGGCGATCGCAATGGAGCGCTGAACCGTGGCCACCCTCCTCCTCGAGAACGGACCGAACCGCGGCAAGGGGTTGGATCTCAAGCCCGGCGCGACCTACACCCTCGGCCGTGACCCCAACTGCGACCTCGTCCTGCACGGCGAGCTGGTCTCGCGTCAGCACTGCCGGGTGAAGGAGTTCAAGGGCGCCTTCTACGTCAAGGATCTCGACAGCCTGAACGGCGTGTCGGTGAATGACCAGCGCGTGACGCAGGTCGAGATCAAGCCGGGCGACAAGCTGCAGCTCGGCGAGGCGGTGCTGACCTTCCTCGACGAGAGCCTCGCCAAGGCGAAGGAAGAGAAGATCCTCGGCGGCTACCGCCTCCTCGAGCGCGTCGGCCGCGGCGGCATGGGCACCGTCTATCGCGCGATCCAGATCTCGCTCGATCGCGAGGTGGCGCTGAAGGTGTTGTCGCCGGAACTCGTGAAGGACAAGGCGTTCGTCGAGCAGTTCTTCCGGGAGGCGCGCGCCGCCGGGCAGTTGAATCACCCGCACATCGTGCAGGTCTACGACGTCGGGCAGGAAGGCGACACTTTCTACTACTCGATGGAGTTCGTGCGCGGCGGCAGCCTCGAAGACAAGCTGCGCGCGACCGGCACCCTCCCGGTCGAGGAGGTGCTCCGGATCGCCCACGAGGCGGCAACGGCGCTCGAGTACGCCGAGACGCGCGGCATCGTCCACCGCGACATCAAGCCCGACAACTTGATGCTGGCCGAGGACGGGCGTGTGCGCGTCGCCGACCTCGGGCTCGCCCTCTCACTGAAGAGCACCGCCGACACCAAAGGGCAGCCGATCCTCGGCACTCCGCACTTCATCTCGCCCGAGCAGGCGCTCCGCCGCGAGATCGACATCCGATCGGACATCTACTCGCTCGGCGCGACGATGTACCGGATGCTCGCCGGCCGGACCGTCTTCACCGGCGCGTCGGCCGAGGAGATCATCCGCAAGGCGGTCCGCGACGAGCCGCAACCGCTGCGGGAGCTCAACGCCGAGGTCCCGGAGAAGGTCGCCGCGCTCATCCAGCGGATGCTGAAGAAGAGCCCGGACGAGCGTTTCGCGAGCGCGCGTGA
>CAYRQC010000211.1:0-4912 GCA_964426265.1 uncultured Phycisphaerales bacterium
CGCCGGGTGCGGCAACCTGCGCGTCACCGCGCGGCTCGGCGTTGAGGTGCGCAGTGTCGCGGTGCAGATTCCCGTGCGACCGAAGGCCCGTTTCGAGCGGAGGCGCGAGTCGCGACTGCTCGCGGCGGGCGAGTCGGAGCAGCTCTTCGACGACGGCTGGCTCGGCGACTCGATCGAGGCGCGCCTGGTGCTCGACGTCCGACCGGACCGCCAGCTCGAGCCGGTGCTGCGGGCGCTCGTCCAGTATCCGCATGGATGTGTCGAGCAGACGACGTCACGCTGCAACGCGCTGCTCGCCGCCCACCAACTGTTGCCACAGCTCTTGCCGGAGCCCGATCTCCAGCCGGCGGTGCTGTTGCAAGCGGGGATCGAGCGGCTGCTCTCGATGCAAACCAGCAGGGGAGGCTTCGCGTTCTGGCCGGGTGACCACGAGCCGCACCGGTTCGGCACGCTCTACGCGCTCGATCTTCTGCTGCGCGCGCAGGCGGCGGGTTTCGAAGTGCCGAGTGAAGTCATCACACGAGCGGCCGCGTGCGTCGAGCGGTGGCTGAAGGAGGGCGGCGCGCCGACCTGGAGCTGCTTCGCGATCGAGCTGCTCGGGCGCGCAGGCGGGGTCATCGGGCCGCGGCTCGCCGACCTGCAGGAGCAACCGCACAGCCGCGAGGGGGAGCTGTTGCTCGCGTTGGCGCTGGCGCGGCTCGGCAAGACGGAGGAGGCGACGACGCGATTGGCGGCGGCCGTTGCGGCCGCGGCTGCCACTGCGTCCACCAGCGGCGCGCAGTTCGTGATTGACGGCGATGACGACGACCGTGGCGACGACCATGGCGACGACTTGCGAGGGCTCTTCTCGACCCCGCTGCGCGTTGATGCTCTCGAGCTGCGCACGCGGCTCACGGTCGATCCCGCCGATCCGGAGTGTGCGGCGCTCGTCGACCGGTTGCGCCGGCGGGCCGCCCATCCCGAGCAGCTCTCGACGCAGGAGCAGGCGCAGGTCCTCGGCGCGTTGGCGAGCTTCTGGAGCCGATTCGCGGTGCCATCGCACCATTTCGAGGCCGTCGTGTTGGTGGTCGGCGACGGGCGCGACGACGAGCGTTTGGTCGAGCGCCACGTCGTCACGAGTGACACGCCGCTCGTACTGCAGTGGAATCGCCGCGAACGGCTGCGCTTCGAGTGCGAGCGGCCGCTCTACCTGTCGCTCGAGCTGGCCGGCCATCGGCTTGATGCCACCGCATCGTGTTTTCCGGGGCTGACGCTCACGCGGACGTGGATCGACATCGATCGCGACAAGGTACTGGAGCCGGGCGAGCCGCTGCGGCGCGGCCATCTCTATGACGTCGTGCTGAATGGCACCCTGGGCGCTGCGGGTGAACAGCGACTCCTCACCGATCTGTTGCCCGGTGGTGTCGAGAGCGAGAACCCGCGGCTGGTCGGCGATCGCTGCACCGAGCACAGCGCCCACTGCACCGTCGAGCACACCGATGTGCGCGACGATCGCGTCCTCTTCTTCTTCCACACCGATGACCTGCTCGGCGCCTTCGAGCTGCGCCATCGGGTGCGCGCCATCTTCCCCGGTCGTTACGAAGGTGGCGGCGCCGCGATCGAGGCGCTCTACGAGCCGGGACGCGTGGCGAACGTCGCGTCGCCCGTCATCGAGATCGTGCCGTGAGGCAATGGAGCGCGAGTCGACCGGTCGTCAGACGGTCTGCGCGACGGCTCCGGCGCGCGGCGTTGGTCGCCGCGCTGTGCATGGGTGGGTTGTGGCTCGTCGAACGAGCCCTTGCTGCGTTGCTGCCGTTCCCGTTCGAGGCGTTCGATCGCGCGGGCAGCTCGATCGTCGTGCGGGCGGCCGACGGGACGCCGCTGCGCGTGACGGCGAATGCACGCGGCGAGCGGTCGCTGCCGATCGAGCTCGACGGCGGTCGCTCGGTCGCAGCGGTCGCGCCGCACCTCGTTCATGCGCTGCTGGCGGCCGAGGACCGCCGCTTTTTCGACCACGGCGGTGTCGACTGGCTCGCCGCCTTGCGCGCGGCGCTCGACAACGTCGCGCATGCGAGAGTGGTGTCGGGCGCGTCGACGCTGACGCTGCAGCTCGCGCGGATCGCCGAGCCGCGGCCGCGCACGCTGCTCTCCAAGGTCATCGAGGCGTTCCGTGCGCGCCAGCTCGAGCGGAGTTGGGACAAGCAGCGGATCCTGCGCGAGTACGTGAACCAGGTGCCGATCGGTCCCGTGCGCGGCTTCGAGGCGGCGGCGTGGCGTTGGTTCGGGAAGACGTGCAGCGGGCTCACGGCGGTGGAGGCCGCGACGCTGGTCGCGATGCTGCCGGCACCCTCGCGCCTCACGCCGCGCAAGTCCGCCGGCGAGCTCCTGGCGCGCCGCGACCACGTGCTGCTCGAGATGGAAGCGGAGAAAAGTGACACGTTCGCTCCGCTCACCGCGATCGAGCACCCATGGCCCTTCGCGGCGCCGTGGTTCTGTGACGCGATGATCGCCGCCGCAGGCGTCCGCGGGGGCGAGCTGCCAACGACGCTCGATCGCGCGCTGCAGCAGCGAGTCGAGGCGGCCCTCGCGCAGTCCGACGACGCGGGCGCGGACGGCGTGGGTGTCGTGGTCGTCCGCCGCAACGGCGCCGTGGTTGCATTGGTCGGCGGCCGTTCCTGGGCTGCGAGCAAGGTCAACGGCGCCCTCCAGCGTCGCGATGCCGGTAGCACGCTGAAGCCGTTCCTCTATGCACTCGCGCTCGCCGAAGGTGCGATCGGTCCCGACGATCGGCTGCGCGATGCACCGACCCTCTTTTGTGACTGGGCGCCGCAGAACTTCGACGGCCGCTTCGCCGGCGAGCTGCGATTTGCGGATGCGCTCGTGCAATCGCGCAACGTGCCGGCCGTCCGCCTGCTCGATCGAGTCGGCACCGCCCGTTTTGCGCAGCTCCTCGGTGCCGTTGGCCTCGATCCCGGCGCGCGCGCCCTCGACCTCTCCGCCGCGCTCGGCACGATCGCCGTCTCGCCACTCGAGCTGGCGCGCGCCTACGCTCGCTTCGCCGATCCGGGCGCGGAGATCGGCATCGCCGCGTCCGTGCGCGCGGAGGTGCTCGGCCTACTCGCGAGCTTCTCCCCGCTTCCCGGACTACCCGAAGGCCGCGGCATCGCCTGGAAGACCGGTACCTCTTCGGCGCGTCGCGACGCCTGGTGTGTCGCCGTCACTTCCGACTACGTCGTCGTCACCTGGCGCGGCAACCTCGCTGGGCCGGGGGGTGCCGACGTCGTCGGCCTGCACGCGGCGGCGCCGTTGTGTGCGAGAGTGGTCGCGGGGCTGTAGGAAGGAGGGGTCGGGCAGTTGTGGGAGGGCTGGATACGACGGGGAGCAACGAGCATGACACCACGGTCACGGTTCATCGGTTCGAGGGCGTGCTCGTGGACGGCCACAAGGGCGCTGCGATCGAGGTTCCGTTCGATCCGTCGAAGCAGTGGGGGATCCCGCCACGGCCACTGTGGCCCGGCCGCCGCGGTCATCGAACGCAAGGTTCCTTGAATCGCGTTCCCTTCATGAGTGCGATCGTCGGGCGCTCGCAGCGTTTCTTCGTGCTGGTCGATGATGAGCTGCGGAAGACAGCGCGTCTCGAGGTCGGCGAGAGCGTCACCGTCATCCTCGAGCCGCTGGATCTCCTCCGCGGTCCGCGACCGAGCAACTCATCGCGCAGCTCGTTGAACACCGACCGCAGCGGTGCGGGACCATTCACTTCAAGGCCTTCACGACGGCGTCATTCACCGCCTGTCGCTCGCGCCGCATGATCTCCAGGCGTCTTTCGCGCTCCGCCGGGGGAAAGCGCATGAGCATTTCCCATCAGTAGTCGAGCAGCGTGAGAGTCTCCTTCCAAATTTCGGCGGGCGCCATGCGGCGGTAGGCCTCCAGGCGTTCCTTGGACAGCATTCCGTCATCCTAGACGGTCCCAAGTCGAGTCCCACAAGGCGGGACGTCGGACGCGCCGCGTAGAGTGGCGGCCGAGGAGCGCATGACCGACCGCGGATCACGAGAACGAACCGGTGGCGGCCTCGCCGCCGGGCTGCTGATCGTCGCGGTGGCGGCGTCGGTGGGGTCGTTCGCGATCGGACGGCTCGTCGCGACGAGCTCTGGTGAGTCAACCCCGGCGCCGGCTCGATTGCCGTCGGAAGCGATCCACGAGCCATCACCGGCTGCAGTCGCCGTCGCACGGCTCGCGTTCGATGACGCGTTCGCGGTCTCGCAGCGGCGGCCGCGGCTCGATTGGGTTTCCGAGCGCTTGAAGGCGGTCGAAACGGCGCTTCCGCCCGATGTTGCGTCGGCCGCCGCGCTCGCTCCGGTGTGGGACGAGTGGGCTTCGCTCGAGCGGCGGCGCGGGGACGAGGCTGCGGCACGCGAGCTCGCGCGACGTGCCGACGCCGTCGATCCCGATCCGACACGCGTGCGGCTGCGCGCTGCGATCGCTGTGGGGGATGCCGCGGCGTTCCGCCTGCTCGCCGTCGAGGCGGCGCACGCAGAGTGGCCGGCGCCGACGCTCGTGTTGCTCGGGCGGGCGCTCGCGTTGCACGGGCTCGACGATGCGGCGACGTCGCTGTTCGAGCGCGCCACCGGCCGGTTGCCGGGCGACTTCGATTTGCAGATGGCGTATGCGGAGTTCCTCTACCGCGGCGGTCCGCCGGCAGCGGAGCGCGCCCGTATTGCGCTCACGACAGCGCAGGCGCTGCGCCCCGAGTCGCGTCGCGCCACGTTGCGGCACGGCGCCCTCCTTCACGAGCAGGCGAACGATCGCTCCTCAGCGGTCGCGTTGCTGCAGGCGGCGGAGCGCCGCTTTCCCGACGACGCGTGGGTCACCTACGAGCTCGGGGTCGCGCTCGTCGCGGGACGCTACTTTGCGGAGGCGCGTGGGAAGCTCACG
>CAYRQC010000212.1:0-5086 GCA_964426265.1 uncultured Phycisphaerales bacterium
CGCGGCACTGGTGAAGCTCAACGCCGATCCGCGCGTCGCCTACGCGCAGCCGAGCTACATCTACCACGTCGACAACACGCCGAATGATCCGAGCTTCTCGGCGCAATGGAACATGAACAACGGCAACGACGCCGACATTGATGGGCCCGAGGGGTGGGACACGGCGACCGATGCCTCGAACGCGATCGTCGCGGTGATCGACACGGGAGTGCAATACGACCACCCTGACCTGGCCGCGAACATGTGGGTGAACCCCGGCGAGATCGCGGGCAACGCCATCGACGATGATGGCAACGGCTACGTCGATGACATCTACGGGATCGACGCGTACAACGACGACTCCGATCCGATGGACGACCACTACCACGGCACCCACTGCGCCGGAATCCTCGCCGCGGTCGGCAACAACGGCGTCGGCGTCACCGGCGTCTGCTGGAAGGCCCGCATCATGGCGGTCAAGTTCCTCAGCGCGGGCGGCTCCGGCGACACCGAGGATGCCGTCGAAGGAATCGAGTACGCGGTCGCCAATGGCGCGAACGTCTCGAGCAACTCCTGGGGTGGCTACGGCACCGATGACGCGCTCTACGACGCGATCGAAGCCGCGGGCGAGGAAAACCACGTCTTCGTCTGTGCGGCCGGCAACAGCGCGATCAACATCGAGGGCAACGACTGGCTGCCGGGCGGCTTCGACAACGACAACCTCATCGACGTCGCCGCGACCAACTCGAGTGACGGGCTTGCCTGGTTCAGCAACTATGGCCCAGTGAGCGTCGATCTCGGCGCACCGGGCGACACCGTCTACTCGACGTTCCTCGGCAGCACTTACGCCTACCTGTCGGGTACGTCGATGGCGTGCCCGCATGTCGCCGGCGTCGCGACGATGCTCTTCGCGCAGTCGGGGAAGCTGACCGACCGCTCGCTCATCAAGTCGTGGATCCTCGACAGCGTCGACCCGCTCGCCTCGCTCAACGGCATCACGGTCAGCGGCGGCCGGCTGAACCTCGCCAATGCGCTGGCGCAGATCCCGCCGTGTGGCGACGCGTCGTGGTCGAACTACGGCACGGGGTTCCCGGGCACGCTGGGCGTTCCGGCGCTCACTGCGGCGAACGACCCGGTCCTCGGCACCACGCTCACCGTGAACGTCGGCAACTCCTACACCGGCGCGACCTATTGCGCGCTGCTGGTCGGCGACACGCAGGCGTCGATCAGCCTCAACAAGGGTGGCAGCCTCCTGTTGCTCCCGTTGATCACGCTCGTGCTGCCGCTGCCGGCGGGCGGCATGACGCTGGATGAAGACCTCGACGACGACCCGGAGCTCTGCGGGTTCACTGCGTACGCGCAGACCCTGGTGGTCGATCCGGGCGCCGCCAAGAAGCAGTCGGTGAGCGCCGGGCTGGAGCTGGTGTTCGGCCGCTGAGCGATTGACGCGTCGCGCACGCGATCGGAGAGACCACTAGAGCACACCGATCAGATCGTCACGGCAATGCGGAGGGGAGCGGGCTTCGGCTCGCTCCCCTTCTTCTTTCGCCTGCTTCATCCGCGTCGCGCGGCATGATCGAGAGCTGTGGGCGACCATGGGAACGAGGACCGACGAGTGGCTTGCGGTAGCAACGGCAACGGCACCATTCGAGCGTGGATCGCGAGTGCGTTGCTCGGCGTGGCAGCGCCGGAGATTCGCGCCGACGATCCGCCACCGCCGGTCGTGGTGCACGACTGGCTCGTGATCCAGGCGTTCGACGTGCGGGCGCGCCGGCCATTCAATCCACGCGCGGAGCTGAACCGCTATCTGCTCGATCGCGACGCGCGACCACCGCAAGTCGGCGAGACCATGATCGGCGAGCTGGGGCTCGAGCGGGCGTGGCGCGCGATCACCGCGAATGCGCATGGCGGCGTCAAGGAGCAGCTCGACGACGTTGCGGTCGGGGCGGCGTTCGCGACGGTCGATTGGCCGGAGGAGGGCGTCGCGCTCGCCGAGCTCGATGGCGCGGCCACGGTCTGGGTGAACGGCGTGCCGCAGGTCGGCGACTACTACGGCGATGGGA
This sequence comes from uncultured Phycisphaerales bacterium, assembly GCA_964426265.1. GTDB lineage: Bacteria > Planctomycetota > B15-G4 > B15-G4 > SIAN01 > SIAN01. The sequence goes on from CAYRQC010000212.1 coordinate 2,043, forward strand.
TGGGCGGGCTGCCGGTCGCGATGAAGAAAGGGGCGAACGCGATCTTCGTGACTGGCATCCGCAGCGCGTTCCGGCTGGCGTTCAGCAAGCCGGAGAGGCCGCTGCTGCTGAATCCGTTCGATGCGACGGTGAGTGACTGGATCGCGGGGGACTGGAGCGGATCGTTCGAGGGCATCCCCCCAGACGTCTGCGTAGGCGTCCTCCTGATCAACGCCAGCGAGCGGGAGCTGCGGAGCGTGGTGGTGCTCCACGGTTCGGCGAGCGACGAAGGGCCCTTCGAGTCCCTGACGATGCCGATCCGCGGCAATCTCGCTCCGCGCGCCGTCCTGAAGCTCGCGGTGCCGCTGTCGCCGCGAACCCGTCATCCAGGCCTGAAGGAACCGGGTCGCGTCTCGGTACCGATCCGCGTGCGAGCGCAGGGCTTGGACGGCGTCGCGGTCGACACTCGCACCACCCTCTCGATCGAGGTCAAGGAGAAGCACGCATTGCGTCGCGAGGCCTATCTGTCGGAAGTCGATGGCTCCGTGCAGGAGTACGCCGTCCTTCCGCCGACCGACGACGCAGTTCGTGCTCTCGTGGTGACACTCCACGGTGCCGGCGTCGACTGCATGGGCCAAGCCGCGAGCTACTCGCAGAAGCCCGACTTCTGGATCGTCGCGCCGACCAACCGGCGGCGCTTCGGATTCGACTGGCAGGATTGGGGCCGGCGTGACGTCTACGAGGTGCTCGAGAGAATGTGCCCTGATCGACGGCGCGTCTATCTCACCGGCCACTCGATGGGAGGCCACGGGACGTGGCATCTCGCGGCGAACGATCCGGGCACCTTCGCCGCCATCGCACCGAGCGCCGGCTGGTCGAGCTTCGACAGCTACGGCGGCCGGCCGGACGACGGGCTCGCCGAGCTCTGGAAGGCAGCCGATGGTGCATCGAACACGCTGAGCCTGATCAAGAACCTAAGGCAGCTCCCGACCTACGTGCTGCACGGCACCGCCGATGACAACGTGCCGGTGAGCGAGGCACAACTGATGGTCGACGCGCTGACCAAGGCGGACGCGACACCACGGAGCCACTTCCAGGAAGGCGCCGGCCACTGGTGGGATGGCGCTGCATCGACCGGCGTCGATTGCGTCGACTGGCCGGAGATCTTCGAGCTCTTCCGCGCGACGTCGCGTCCGGAGCTGGTGACGAAGGTGTCGCTCACCAGCAATGATCCATCGGCGACTGCGCGTTGTGACTGGGTCGAGGTCCTGCAGCTCGAGCGCTACGGAGAGCCGTTCTCCGTCGAGGCGACGTGGGACCCGGCGAAGCAGATGGCCACCGTCACGACGCACAACGTGCGACGCATCTCGTTCCTGGAACCGGATGGAAAAGAGGGCGCCCACTTCACGATCGACGGCAAGCAGATGCCAATCCCGGCCAGCGAGTACTGGCGTTCGCGAGGCTCGTGGCACATCCCCGACCAGGACGATCGCCCGCAATCCTGGGCGCCTTCGTTCAAGGAAGCGAGCTGGGACTGCGCCTACTCAACATCCTCGGGTCCATTCAAGCGCGCCTTCGACAACCAGTTCGTCCTGGTCTACGGCACGCAAGGCAGCAAGGACGAGACGAGCGAGCTCTACGAGCGCGCTCGCTACGACGCTGCCCATTGGTGGTACCGGGCGAATGGTCACGTCGAGGTGATGAGCGACGTTCGCTGGCTGCAGCTCCACGCTGACACCGACGACGACTCGGACGGCGACGAAGTGATGGGACGCAACGTCATCGTCTACGGCAACCGCGACACCAACGCCGTGTTCGAACCACTGGTTCCATTCGCGGCTCCATTCGACGCCGCACGCGGCCGGCTGCGGCTGGGCAAGCAGACGTTCGAGGGTGATTCGCTTGGCGCCGTCGTGGTGCTGCCCGGCAAGAACCACTGCCTCGTCGGCCTCTTCGCCGACACCGGCCCGCGCGGCAGTCGGCTCGGTTACTCGCTCACCCCTTTCATCAGCGGCGTCGGCTACCCCGACTACGCCCTCTTCTCATCCGAGATCCTGACGAAGGGCGCCGGCGGCGTCCTCGCCGCCGGCTTTTTCGACGCCGACTGGAATCTCCAAAAATGACTGATCGGTGCCAGGCCCAAACCCACCGGGTCTTCCGTGCCAGGCACAAATCCACCACCGTGGCGACGCGGTTGTGGTTTTTCGAGTAGCGCGGCCGCTGTGACCACCATTCGTAGTGGAACGATCTTGGCAAGGCGGTGGGTTTGTGCCTGGCACCCATAGCGGCAACGACACGCGCGGGCTCTGGTTGATGGTGGCGTCGGCGGCCTGCTTTGCGGCGATGGCACCGTTGGCGCGGATGTGGTTGCAGGCGGTCGAGCCGCAGAGCGTGGTGCTGGCGCGGGCGGTCGTGATGGTCGCGGTCTTCTTCGCGTGGGGGCGATTGCGCGGCATCGATCTGGCGGGCAAGGATCGCGCCGGCCTCCTGCTGCGCGGACTGATCGGCTATCTCGCGATCTCCTGCTACGTCTGGTCGACGCAACATTTGCCGTCGGGACAGGCGGTGCTGCTGCAGTACAGCCACCCGGTCTTTGTGGCGGCGCTCGCGCCGTGGATCCTGAAGGAACGGCCGGGGCCGCTGCACTGGCCGCTCGTGCTCGCGGGATTTGCCGGGCTCGGCGTCGCGCTCGGGATCGGCGGCGAGGTGGCGCATGGCGCGGCGATCGGGCTGGTCGGGGCGGTGCTCTCCGGCGTCGCCTACCTCACGGTGCGGCGCATCTCGGCGACCGAGACGCCGGTGACCATCGTCTTCTGGTTCTCGGCCGTGATGCTGCCGGCCTCGCTCATCGGCTGCTTCACGCCGTGGTCGCTGCTCGATCGAGCGGCGGAGGCGTTGGGAGTGGCGAGTGCCGCGGCGACGACCGTGAGCACCATGACGGCCGCCGCGGCGACGACGGCCGCCGCCAGTGGCAGTGCCGTCCCGCTGCTCGCGCGCCACCTCCTGCCGGCGAATGGCGGCGAGTGGCTCGGTTACGGCGGCGTCGTGATCGCGGGGCTGTTCGG
>CAYRQC010000213.1:0-8774 GCA_964426265.1 uncultured Phycisphaerales bacterium
GATCGTCGCCACCAGCAGCTCGAGCGGGGAGCGGTGGATCAGCGCGCACTCGGCGTCGGCGTACTCGGCCGCGAGCCGGTGCGCGATCGCGCGCGCGCGGACTTGGCGATCGCCGTCTCGATCCGCTCGGGCCGGGCTCATGGCGAGCGATGGTATCCTCGCCCCTGTCGTGAACTCGAACTCGCGCAGGACCCCTCGCCGCACCCAACCGCGGCTGTCTGCCGCCGACCGCACCAACCCGCTGCGCGTCGCTGTCGTCGGTCTTGGCATCGGCCGTTCGCACGTGCACGGCCTGTTGCAGCAGCCGGCCGTCGCCGAGGTCGTCGCCCTTTGTGATTCCGATCGCCGGCGGCTGCGTGCGGTCGGTGACGAGTTCGGGATCGAACCGCGCTATCTCGATTTCGAGCATCTGCTCGCGACGGAGCGGCCCGACGCGGTGGTGATTGCGACGCCCAACGACCTCCACGAGCCGATGGTGCTCGCCGCGCTCGCGTCGGGCTGTCACGTCTTCGTCGAGAAGCCGCTCGCCCACACGCTGCCATCAGCGCGCGCCATCGCGATGGCGGCACGCCGCTCGGCCAAGCTCGTGATGGTCGATCTCTCCTACCGCTTTGGGGCGGCGGCGCGCACCGTGAAGGCGTATCTCGACTCGGGGCGGTGCGGGCGGCTCTATCACGCAAATACCTATTGGTGCCGCACGCGCGGGATCCCGACGTGGGGGAGCTGGTTTGGTGAGCGGCGGCGCGCGGGTGGTGGACCGGTGATCGATCTCGGGGTCCATCGCATTGATCTGGCGCTCTGGTTCCTCGGTGAGCCGGAGGTCGTGGCGGTCTCGGCGGTCACGCATGGGGAGCTCGGGAAGCTGCTGGTCGCAGGAAGCGGCCGGCACGCGAAGCGGTTCGATGTCGAGGAGTTCGGCGGCGGGCTGCTGCGGCTCGAAGGGGGTCGTGCCGTGGTCTTCGAAGTGTCGTGGGCCGAGAACAGCGGCCGGCGCGAGATCATGTTGACGCGCGTTCTCGGGCTGCGCGGTGGCGCGATCCATCGCAATGTCGATCACACCTACGACTTCATCGCCGAGCTCCACGCCGATCGCCGCGGCAAGCTGGTGACGCCTGACTCGCGGCCCTTCGCGCGGGCGGCGCTGCTGCCGGTGCGCGAGTTCGTGCGCGCGGTCGCGGCGGGCCGCAGCGACCGGGATCACGCCGATCTCCCCGATGCCGCCGTGGGTCTGCGCCTCCAACGCGTCCTCGCCGCGATCGACCTCTCGGCGCGCGAAGGGCGCGAGGTGGCGCTCGCCGAGCTGCCGGCGTGAGCGACGTCGCTCCACCACTCTGCTCGGTCGTCATCCCGACGCTGAACGGCGGCCCGAGCTTCGCGGAAACGTTGGCCGCGGTTCGTGCGCAAGCCGGGGTCGGCGCCGTCGACCTGCTCGTGATCGACAGCGAGAGCAGTGACGGCACGACTGCACGCGCCGAGGCCGCCGGCGCGCGGGTGCGGCGGATCGCGCGCGCCACCTTCAACCATGGCCATACCCGCAACCTCGGCGCGGCGCTCGCTCGCGGTCGCTTCGTCGCGTTCCTCACGCAGGATGCGCTGCCGGCGAACGACCACTGGCTTGCCGCGCTCGTCGAGTCGATGGAGGCGGAGCGGGCGATCGGTGGTTACAGCCGCGTGCTGCCACGACCCGGCTGCTCGCCATTGGTCGAGCGCTGCGTGAAGGGCGACCTGGTCTATTCACCCGAGCGGCAGGTGAAGCGGCTCGCCGTGGCCGAGCTGGCGCGGCTCGCTCCGTTCGAGCGCCGCATCTTCTTCCATTTCAACAACGTCGCCTCGTGCGTGCGACGCGACTTCTTCGCGCACGCGCCGTTCCCGGAGCTGCCGTTCGGCGAGGACCTCGCATGGGGCGAGCGCGTCTTGTCGGCGGGGGAGGCGATCGTCTACGAGCCGCGGTCGGTGGTCCTCCATTCGCACGCGAGCAGCCTGCGCGAGGACCATCTGCGCCACCGCGCCGATGCGCTCCTGATGCGGACGCTCTTTGGCATCCGCAATCGCGACGGGTGGCACGACTGCTTCCCCGCCTGGCGCGCCGAGGTGCGACGCGATTTCAGCTATGTCCTGGCTAGCCGAGCCACGTGGCCGCGCAAGCTCGGCGCGCTGCTCTACAGCCCTCTGCTGCGCGCGGCACAGCTCGCCGGGCAGCTCGCCGGATCGCGCGCCGCGCTGCACACCCCGCCGAGCTACCCGAACTCCCTTCCCGGCGTCGAGCTCGATCACGGCTCCTGAGCAGCTCCTGACCGGCAACCACTTCCCGCCGCGTGCGGTGTTCCTGGCAATCGGGCGACTTGGAGCTAACTCAAGTCGTTCGATGGAAAGGTGATTCCTTGAAGCGCCACTTCCTCTCCACGCTCGATTACGACCGCGCCGAGCTCGACGCCCTGCTCGCCCGGGCGCGCCTCCTCAAGCGCCGCGCCGCCCGTCCCGACTTCGGCGGCAAGGTGATGGCGCTCCTCTTCTTCAACCCGTCGATGCGCACGCGCGTCTCCTTCGAAGCCGGGCTCGCGCGCTTCGGCGGCCACGCGATCCAGCTCCAGCCCGGCAAGGAGAGCTACGTCTTCGAGCATCGCGACGGCGCGGTGATGGATGGGGCGACGCAGGAGCATGTGCGCGAGGCGGCTCCGGTGCTCTCGCGCTACGTCGACGCCATCGGCATCCGCAAGTCCGACCTGATCACCACCGGTGCGACGACGGCCGACGTCACCGGCTCGTGGAGCGAGCTGCGTGGCGACTCCTTCCTGCGTGCGTTCGCTCGCCACGCGACCGTCCCGGTCGTGAACCTGGAGTCGAACTTCGAGCACCCGTGCCAGGAGCTCGCCGATCGCCTCACGCTGGTCGAGAAGCTGAAGGAGCCGCGCGGGAAGAAGTATGTACTCACCTGGGCGTGGCATCCCAAGTCGCTGCCGCTCGCGACGCCCCACAGCCAGTTGCTCTCGGCGGCCGGGCTCGGCATGCATGTGGTGCACTTGCGGCCCACGGGCTACGACCTCGATCCCGAGATCGTCGCCGCGGCGCGGCGGCGTGCCGAGGAAGGCGGCGGCTCGCTCACCATCACGGACGACGTCGCTGCCGCCTACGACGGCGCGCACGCGGTCTGCGCCAAGTCGTACGGCAGCACCCTCTTCTATGGCCGCTTCGACGACGAGCGGCGCGCCAAGGAACCACTGCGCCCGGGCTGGATCGTCGATGGCGACAAGATGGGTCGCACCCACGACGCCCTTTTCATGCACTGCCTCCCGATCCGTCGCAACGTGAAGGCGACCGATGGCGTGCTCGACAGCCCGCGCAGTGTCGTCGTCGACCAGGCAGAGAACCGGATGTGGGCCCAGATGGCGCTCCTCGAGCGTCTCTTCGAGGAGTGGCGAGTGCCATGAAGAACAGCAGTTCCGGACCAAGGAGGAGGAGAATCGGTGCGCCCCCGCGCACCCCTCCCGCCGCCCGGAACGGGAAGGTCCCTTCGCCGTCCGTGCTCGAGCTCGAGCCTCCGATCGAGGTGCGAGTGGCACGGCCGTCGGATGTCGCCTCCGTCGCGCGCATCCAGACGCTGATCCGTGACGCGCACGAGGCGGGCGCGATCATCGCGCTGCGCAGCGCCGACTACCTCGGCGCGGCGATCCGTGAGCGGCGCGCCGTGGTCCTCCTGCGGGGCGCCACGTTGGTCGGCTTCGCGATGGCGCACGCGTGGGAGAGCGAGAAGTACGTGAGCCACTCGGCGATGGTGGTCGCGCCGGAGCTGCGCGGTCGCGGCCTCTCGCGGCGGATGAAGGCGGCGTTGATCGAGCTGACGCGGAAACGGTGGCCGAACGCCATCATCCTCTCACTCACGCTGTCGCCGCAGGTCGAGCAGGTGAACAAGTCGTTCGGCTTCGAGCCCGTCCCCTACTGCGATCTCACCAAGGACCCGGAGTTCTGGAAGGGTTGTGAAGGGTGCATCCACTTCGCCCATTTGAAGCGCAATCAGCAACAGGACTGCCACTGCTGGGCGGGGCTGCTGCTGCCGGTGGGTCAGGTCCCGCGGAGGGTGATCCCGCGCGACGCCTACGGCCATCCGTCGGCGAACGGCGGCTGACCGAGCGTGACGCGGGCGGCGCTACACTCGCGCCATGAGTTCGACGACGACGGCACCGGCGCTCGCGAGCTTCCGGCGTGACCTCGAGCGCGAGCTGCGTGAGCGCTTTCCCCGATCGGCGGAGCGTTGCGAGCGGCGCGGCAGGACGCTGCTCGACCAGACCAGCCACGCCGTCCGGTGGAGCGATCCCTTCACGGTGACCGTCGCGCGCGCCGACGGTGCGGCGATCCACGATCTCGACGGCGAGCGCCTCGTCGACTACTGGCAGGGCCACTACGCCAACGTGCTCGGCCACAACCCGGCGGTGATCCGCGACGTGCTGGTCGCCGCGCTGCAAGCCGGCCGCGGCTTGCAGACCGGAATGCTCCACGATGCGGAGATGGAGCTGGCCGAGCTGGTCACGCAGCGGACCGGCACCGAGGTCGTCCGTTTCACCACCAGCGGCGCGCTCGGCACCTTCTACGCAGTCCTGCTCGCGCGCGCCTTCACCGGCCGGACGCGCATCCTCAAGGCGGCCGGCGGCTGGCATGGCAGTCAGCCGTTCGGGCTGAAGGGAGTGACCGCGCGCGGCGGCTCGTTCCACCATCTCGAATCAGAAGGGCTGCCGGGCACGACGGGCGACGACATCGAGCTGGTCGGCTACAACGATGTCGAGGGGCTCGAACGGATCTTTGCGGCGCGCGGCCGCGAGCTGGCGTGTTTCCTGGTCGAGCCGTGGCTTGGCGCGGGTGGCGGCATCGCGGCCACGCCGGAGTTCCTGCGCGCGGCGCGCCGCTTGACAGAACGCCACGGCGCCCTGCTGCTCAGCGACGAGATCATCGCCGGCTTCCGCTTTCGTGCCGGCGACCTGACATCGCTCTATGGCATCCGGCCCGATCTGCTGATCCTCGGCAAGGTCCTCGGCGGTGGCATGCCGGTCGCAGCGGTCGCGGGACGCCGCGATGTCATGGAGCTCTGCACGCGGGCCTCGCGCCGGGTGAAGTTCGAAGGGGGGACCTACTCCGGGCACGAGCTGTCGCTGCTCGCCGGCTCCGCGATGGTGCGCCATCTGGTCCGGCACGAGCCGCAGATCTATCCCCGTCTTGCAGAGATCGGCGAGACGTTGCGTTGCGGGCTCGAGGCGATCGTCCACGATCTCGCGGTGCCGGCGTGGATCAGCGGCTGGCCCAACGAGGTCGTTCGCGGCAGCTCGATCGTGATGGCGCGAATCGCCGCGAGCGGCGGCGGCGGCCGCCCTTCCACTCCCGAGCAGATGGTGAGCACCGCTGGTGCCGCGCCGCTGGTCGACGACGATCTGTTGCGCGCCGTGCTGTTGACCGAAGGCGTGAGTGCGCACAGCGGCCTCGGTGCCGCGTCGTTCGCTCACGACGCGAGCGACATCGCGCGCACCCTCACCGGCTATCGCGCCGCGCTCCTGCGATTGCGTTCGGCCGGACTCGTGTGACGGCGACCCGATGGGCATTCCGTTCCAACCGAGGCTAGTGCGACCCGTTCGAGTGTTGCGCCCGCCTTCGTTTGGAGCGATCGGAGAGCCGCCGGGCGCTGCGACAACCGCGGCGTCGAGGCTTCCGCGAGGTGACATGCCACGGATGGTGAGGACGACGCGCTGGCGATCGATGCTGGCGGCAGGGAGTGTCGCGCTCGTCGCGCTGCTTGCGACGCGGGCGGCGGCACGCGCGCAGGGCGAGGGTGAGCCGACGGCGCCGACTGCTACACCCGCAGTCACACCGAACAGCGCCAAGACCCAATCGACCGCGAAGACCTGGACGGTCGACGACGATGGCCCGGCCAGCTTTCGCGATCTCCCGGCCGCCATCGAAGCCGCGATGGATGGCGACACCCTGCTCCTTCGTCCGGGCCACTACTCCGCCGCGGAGCTCGATCAAAAAGGCTTGCAGATCATCGGCGCCGGAGCCGGCGCGACGACGATTGAATCGAGGTCGGGGAGCGGCCCCTTTTTCAGCGCCACTTCGCTGTCGGCCAAGCAGCAGCTTGTCCTCTCGGGGGTGATGGGGATCGGGCACGGCAGCTCGCTCGAGGTGACGCGCTGCGCCGGGATCGTGGTCGTCGCTGACGTCGTGGTTGACTGCAGCGCGGGTGCGCGCGGTCCGCGATTCGACCAGTGCGGTCAGGCTTTCCTGACCCGCGTCGCCGTGATTCCGCCGACGACCGGCGCGAGCCCCGGTGACTTCGGCCTGTCGATCGCGCAGGGTGGCTACGCGTTGACGCAAGTGGTCGCGATCGGCGGGCCGGGGGCGCCGGGCATCAGTCCGCGCGGTCGCGGTGGCAACGGCAGCGTCGGCCTCGCGATCAGCGACGCGCGAGCGGACGTGGCACTCTGCGACTTCCTCGGTGGCAAGGGTGGCGCCGCTCTGTGGGACGAGTTCGGGCCGTTCTGTCCGGAGGCGGCGACGGGCGGCAACGGCGGCAGCGGGCTCTTCATCGCGGGCGCCGGCAGGGTCCACGTACTCGGCGATCGGCACCAGAGCTTCGGTGGCGGCGATGGCGGCGACGCCACGCAGAACCCGTGGGAGCGCTGCTGGTCGTTTCCCGGGGATGGTGGGTCGGGGATCTTCCTCCATCCCGAAGTGGCGGCGGGTCAGGTGCTGGTCTCCGGTGTGGTCGCGGCGGGCGGCGTCGCCGGGCCGGCGGGTGGCGGACGCGCCGCACGCGCCGGCCGTGGCATCGAGAGCGCTCCTGACATCGTCACCGAGATCGCCGAACCGTGGCCGACGCTGGCGCTGGAACCGGGTGCCGTCCTCGGTGGCCGCGCGAAGGTTCACGTCTTCGGCACGGCCGGCGACAACGCGCGGCTCCTGGTCTCGGGCACCATCCGTGCAGCAAGGGTGAAGGAGAGCAAGAAGAAGACGAAGACGGACAAGAAGGGAGTCACGCTCCAGGTCGGACCCGGAAACACGTGGCTCGAGCTGCCGATCGGTCGCATCGACGAAAGCGGTCAGGTCACACTCGAGGTCGACCTTCCGACGGAGCGCTCCTTCATCGGTCGGCCGTTCGTCATCCAGGCGCAGGTGGCGACGCCCAAGCAGAGCGGCCGCTCCACCAAGTTCACCAACGTCGATCTGCTGGTGATCGCCGACGGGACGCCGGCGGCCGGAGCGGGCTCCGGCGAGTAGCCGCGTTCAGGCGCGCCATGGAGGCCGGACGAGCCAGACGATCCAGATGGGTCCGAGCTGCCAGGCGGCTCCGAGCTGCGAGGCTGACCCGGTGAAACGTCGCGGGGCGAAGCTGGATTGCCAGCTTCGCCCCGGAGTCGCAGACCGATCAGATCGACGGGACGAGCGCTGCGTGGGGCACGCTCTGTGGTTCCGGCTTCTTCTTGCGCCCGCCGATGATCGTGAAACCCTGCGCACGGTAGATGCGGATCTTGTTGCTGAGTGTGCGCGTGGTGAGCCCGAGCAGCTTGCTCGCCGTCGTGCGGTTGCCCTTCGTCTTCTCGAGAGTGCGCAGGATCATCTCGCGCTCCATGTCGGCGACGGTCATGCCGACGGCTTGCTCGAGCGCGCGCTCCCGTTGGCCCGGGTTGACGATGGCGATGTGCTCCGGCAGCAGGGTCTCGCCCGGATCGGCGAGCACCATGCGGTCGATCACCTGCCGCAGCTCCTCGATGTTGCCCGGCCAGTCGTGGGCCGCGAGCGCCGAGATCGCCTCGGGCGTGATCGAGCGCACGGTGGTCGAGCCCCACGCCGGCGACTCGCGCACGAAGCGGCGGGCGAGCGTCCCGATGTCGAACTTGCGCTCGACCAGGCTCGGCACCGTCACGACATGCGTGGAGATCCGGCGCAGCAGGTCAGGCGCGACGCGCCCCGCGGCAACCTCCGACTGCAGGTTCCGACTCGTCGTCCCGACGATCCGGACCGGGCAGGCGAACGTCCGCTGGCCACCCATGCGACGCATCTGGCCGCCTTGCAGGAATCGGTAGAGGCGGTGCTGCACGTCGATCGAGAGCGCCGAGACCTCTTCGAGCACGAGGGTGCCGCCCTGCGCCAGCTCGATCGAGCCCGCCACCGTCTCGTTGGCACCGGGGAAGGCGCCCGGCTCGTGGCCGAAGAGCTCGCTCTCTTGCAGCGAGCCCTGCGTCCGCGCGCACCGCATCACCAGGAACGGCCCGCTCTTGCTCGGCCCCTTCTCGTGGATGAAACGGGAGACCAGCACCTTGCCGCTGCCGCGCGGGCCTTGCACCAGGACGGTGCCGCGCTCGCTCGCGACCTTGGTCGCGCGCTCCAACACCTCGCGCATGCCGCGCGGCTCGTTCAGGATCGTCTCGGCCGACTCGGCACCATGGATCTGCAGCCGGAAGTGGTCCGCCTCCGCCTTCAAGCGAGCGGCCTCGCGATAGCGCGCCACGATTGCCATCACATGCGCTTTCGTGGCCGGTTTGAGCAGCAGCTCGTCCCCGCATTCCACGAACGACTGCATCCGTTCGAGGTCGCGCGGCGCGACGTGCAGGATGCGCGGTACCTGCGGCAACAGAGCCCGCGCCTTCTCGATCAAATCACGAATGTCGACCAGTGTCGGATGGATCTCGAAAATGCAGCAATGGACTGGCCCCGACCTCAGCAGCCTTGCCGCCTGCGCCACGTCACGTGCGCGCAACACCTGGAAACCGTCCTGGACCAGCATCTGCTCCAGC
>CAYRQC010000214.1:0-5325 GCA_964426265.1 uncultured Phycisphaerales bacterium
TCTGGAGCAACCACCATCATGGAATCCAGGTTGCGGGGGGCACGGGCAATCTGATCGAGGGCAACTCGATCGCCACGAATCAAGCGCTCGGCATCGACCTCGTCGGTTCGACCGGAAGCCAGCCGGGTCCCGGCGACCACAACGACAAGCTGGACGTCGACACCGGTAGCAATCTGCACCAGAACTACCCGAACCTGGTCTCGGCGACGAACAACGCCAACGGCCTCGCGGTGCGGGTCCTGCTGAACTCGACGCGCCGGCGCACCTTCGAGATCCATCTCTACGGAAACCACCCGACGACCGGCACCGCTCAAGGAGAAGTGCAGCTCGGTACGGCGACGATCAAGACCGACGTGACGGGCCGTGGTGCCGTCACGATGCACGTCGGAAGCTGGCCGGTCGGGTTCCCCGTGACCGCGACCGCCACCGATGGCAATGGCAACACATCCGAGTTCTCCGCGCCGATCCTGGTCGACGCACCTCGCGGAAGCAAGGATCTACCCTCGAACCCGCCGCCGACTGAAAAGGGGTGACCGCCTGAGCCGATCGTCTCGGCACGGCATGGGAATCACGATGCACCATCGTCCATGGCGCGTGCCGGTCGCAGGGTTCCTTCTCGTGTTGGGCACCGTCACACCCTCGGCGAGTGCGGTGCAGGCGGTTCGGCGCGAGCCGACGGCGCCGCCGGCCGTGGCGCCGACTGATCCGAAGGGTGCGCTCGTACCGGGCGAGCCGCCGGTCGATGGTACGCCGGTGATCGTGATCGACGCGACCAGCGGCGAGCCGGTGGCTGGCGCGCTCGTCACATGGTTCGATCGAAACGAGAAGTTCTCGGCACGTGTGTTGGCGGATGCCGAGCTGAAGCAACAACGGATCGAGCACGGTCACACGGTGCGCAGCGACGCGAAGGGGCAGACGACGATCGGACGCGGCGAGCTGGTCATCGCGAGCGCGGGCGACCGCTTCGCTGCGCGGCGGCCGTCGCGCGGGGCCGAGTCACCGATGAGGCTCGTGCTCGCGGCCGCGCGCCGGGTGCAAGTCGAAGTGGTCGACGCGCAGCAGCAGCCGCTCGCCGGCGTGCCGATCGCGCTGGCGACCGGTGAGGGACCACAGGGCCCGGACTACGAGTGGCACGTGACGACCGGCGCCGACGGCAAGGTGGCGATCGGCCCGCTCGACCTCTACATCGAGCGCGAGTCGCGCCACAGCCACGAGCTGCACGTGCGCGTCGACGCGCCCCTCGGCGAAATCTTCGATCGGGAACTCGACGACCGCCAGCTCCCCGCCGAGCCGATCCGCTTCACGCTGCCGCCGACGGGACGGCTCGTGATCGATGTGGTGGATGAGAAGGGAGAGCCGCTGCACGCGCAGCACTGGTGCTCCATCACGCCCGTGACCCCAGTCGACGATGCCGGATCAGCCGCGGGATCAGCCGCCGGAGCGGCCGATCCCATGGCGAATCGCGCTGCACAGCGTCGAGTCACTCCGGAGTGGAGGGCGTATGACGACGCAGCTCACTACGAACTGCCCTTCGTCACTCTCGGGCGGCGATTCGAGATCGAGTGCATGACGACCGACGACGGTTACACCAGCACCGAGCTCACCGCGGACGGTCCGAAGGCGCCGGGCGAGCGGATGGTCGTCCGTGTCGTTTGCACGAGAAACCCGTCGGTGAACGTGATCGCGCATCTGACCGACGCGACGGGAAAACCGGTGGCGCGCGCATCGATCACGGTCGAAGTGAAGTTCACGGTGCCCGTCGAGAAGAAATCAACCAGCCAGGAGACTCCGAACACGAAGCCGGATGCCGACGACGACTTCTTCGGCCAGACGGAAGACGCGACCGAGCGCGAGGTCAAGCTCGGCAGCGAGGCGACGACCGACGAAGAAGGTTTCCTCGACGTCGTGCTCCGCAACGAGTGGATAGAGAAGTCGTTGCCAGTCGGCGGTGACGGCGTCGTCACGCTCCTGCAGAAGGCGGAGGAACGCGGCATCTTGGCAAGCGGCGAGTTCGAGATCCCCGCGCCCGACTCCGCGCACCGCCATGACCTCGGCACCGTCCTGCTTGCCGCGACGCCGCAGTTGGTCGCGGGCCAGGTCGTCGACGACGCGGGCACGCCGGTCGCCGGAGCCCCGGTGACGGTGGCGATCCAGATTCCGGAGAAGCCATCGGCGAGTGGGGACACCGAGCACGTCGTCATCTCCCAATTCGGAGAGATCGCCGACCAGCTACTCACCGGCGTCAGCGGTTCCGATGGCAGCTTCTCCATCAATGGTCCCACCTTGCGCGACGCCAACTACTCGGTGAGTGCCGGCCCACCCGACCTGACGCCGGCGGGTTCGCACTCGGCAGGAGGGATGGAGTACGAAGGGTGGGCCTCGCACGAGAGCTCCGCGTTCGACCCCGGCGACGAGGGAGTCAAGCTGCTGCTCTGGCGCGCCGGAACCATCGCCGGCTCGATCGTCGGCGATCCCGACGAGCTCGAGGGCCTCTCGTTCAAGGTCTCGTGGCGCCGCACCGATGGCGAGGAATCGGGCTTCTCGGGTGGTGATCCCGACACGACGTTCGAGTTCACCGGTGTGCCGCACGGGATCGCGAAGGTGGAGCTCCAGGGCTCCCATGGCGCGGTCGCCACGATCGACGGGATCGTCGTCGAGCCGGGTGTGATCACGCGTCTGCCGCCGATCGTGCTCGGCGCGGCCAAGCACACCGTGGTGCTGACGATCCGCGACGCGGACGGCCAGCCGATCGACGAGGGCTGGGTGACGATGCCCGACAAAGAGGAAGAGGAGCAGTTCGCGCGCATGGCGGAGATGTTCAAGGAGCACGGGCACGCCGACGCGTTCAGCTTCCCGCGCCGCCCTTCCGCGACGCGCTTCACGGACGGCCAGCTCACGTTGCGCGGCGAGGAGCCGTTCCGGGCGATCGCGGTCGGCGCGGCGGGGTTCGCCTCGCAGGTGCTGCACGATGCCGAGGGCCCGCTCACCGTAACGCTGCGGCCGGCGCCGAAGGTTGCGCTCGTGCTCGATCTGGAGGGCGACGATCCGCCCAAGCCGCTCGAGCTGATCGCCACGTTCGCAGCGCCGGCCGACGACCCTGAGTGGTTCCGCTTCGGGCCCGACCAGATGTTCACGACCCATCGCGAGGCCCGCGTCGAGCCGATCACGCTGGTGCGCGGCAAGCCGGTGCCCTTCAAGCTCTGGATGACCGGCCGCGTCCGTCTGGGTCTCGTTCTTGGCGAGCGGCACGGCAGCGGCTACGGCGGTCGCGGCATCGACTACGAGCCGTTCTACATCACCGTCGAAGAGAGTCGCGACGAGCAGCTCTTCCACGTACGTGTTTCGGCGGAGGCGTTGCGAATGGCGGTCAAGGCGGGCGAGCAGTGATGCTGGCGCCGACGGCGGCACCGACACCGTGGTGCGGACTTGCCGTCACGCGCACGCCAGTCAAGGGCGCTTGATGAGCTCGACCTGGACGGTGATCACTCCGTCGTTCGGCGCGACCTCGAGCTCTTTCGACGCGAACGCCGGCGGGCGTCCACTCGTGAAGTCGAGCTTGCTCGACACCGAGATGAGGTAGCGCTCGGCGGCGAAGAGCTCGGCGTGCACATGGCCGTCGTCTCCCGTGCGCGGGCCGCCGACCCAGACCTCGCTGTCGCCGCGCAACGCATAGACGTCGAGGGTCGTGTCGGCGATCGGCGCACCGGTCGCCGCGTCGGTCACGGTCGCGTCGAGCGGCAGCGTCGGCAGTGGTGGCCGCGTTGACCGGGTTGCGCTCGTCGATTTCACCGGCGGGAGCTCGATCTCGACCTGCGTCTCGTGACCGACCTCGATCTTCGTGCGATGACGCGCGAAGCCGTACGGGCTCGTCGGATCGTCGATCAGGCCGCGGCCGTTGCCGCCGAGGCACTGCGCGTAGATCCAGAGCTCGATCTCTCCTTCGGGGAGCGCCGCAAACTCGAAGCGACCCTCCGCATCCGTAGTCCGCAAGCCGAACTCGACCCAGTTGCCAGTCGCGCCGTTCGCGGTTCGCGCGCGCGCGTGGGCGTAGAGATCGCGCCCGCCGACGGCGGCGCCGCTGCCGAGCTCGACGATGCGGCCGCGGAGCGATCCGGTCGGGCCGACATCGGGGAGTCGGATCGTCGCGCGAGCCTCACCGGAACGCGGGACGTCGAACGTCACCCGACGCGTCGCGCCGACCTCACAGGCGTGGAAGATGTAGCGGCCCGGAAAGAGCTGTGCGACGCTGTCGCCGCGCGAGTCGAGGTCGACCTGGAAGCGACGCAGCCGATCGAACTCGGTGCCGACCAGCAGCACCGCGCCGTCGAGACCGCCGAACTCGAGCTTGACGTGCGTCACCGGCGTGCCGTCGTCGTGCTCGAAGTGGAGCTGCATCGCGAGTGGCTCGAACAGCTTGATCGCAGTCTCCGTGTGCTCTCCGGAATGGAGTTCGACGAGATCACTGTCGGAGAAAGCGGTGGTCGGTTGCGCCGGGGTTTCGTCGGCTACGGGGTAGCCCCCGGGATCAGCGAAGGCGATGGCGTAGAGCCGTCCCGATGGCAGACCACTGAACCGTGCTGCACCCTGCGGATCGGCTCGCTTCGACCAGGCGCGCCGCTCGTCGGACGTCTGGACGAGGACGACCGCACCCTTCACCGGTTGACCGTTGCGGTCCTTGACGACCACGCCGAGCGATGCTGCCGCCGCGAGCTCGAGCACGACACCGCTGCTCGGTGAGTCGACGTCGGCGGTGACCGGTGCCACCCCTTTGGCGCGGGCGCAGAGCCGGTAGCGGCCGTTCGGGAGATCACGGAATGCGAAGCTGCCATCGGCAGCGCAGGTCACCTTGGAGAGCGGCGGCGCGAGCAGGAGCGATGAGTCGGAGAAGCGCGGAACGAGGCAGTAGAGACCGACTGTTGCAACGCTGCCGGCGGGTCCGCTGTCCGTCTCGCTGCCAACTGCTGAACCAACGCCGGCACCGACGACATGGCCGGCGATCGAGATCTCACCACCGCTCCCGTCATCGGGCACCAGCTCCACCCGCAGGTGCGGTGGCTCGGTCGTGAGCGAGAGTGTGGCATCGACGAAGTCCGCCACGTAGCCGTCGGCGAGGACGTGCAGCGTCACGTCGAGCGTCCCGCCGCGCGCTTCCGTCAGCCAGGGTGGCGTCCAGCCGACGCGTTGCCGGTAGCCCATCGAAACGGAAAGGCGATCGCCGATCCACCGCATCTCATCACCTTCGGCCTGCCATGACGCCCACGCCGTCTGCAGGATGGCACCGGTCGCGCGGGCGACGACAATCGCGGAGGCGTGGCGGATCGGCTC
>CAYRQC010000215.1:0-5056 GCA_964426265.1 uncultured Phycisphaerales bacterium
AGTCGTTGGCGACGAAGAGATCCTGGTCGCCGTCCTCGTCGAAGTCGTGCCACGCGGCGGCGTAGGTCCAGCGGTTCTGGGTGAGGCCGATCTCCGCGCTCTGGTCGACGAAGGTCCCGTCACCTTGGTTCACGAACAGGGCGTTCTTGCTGCCGTTGTCGGCGTCGTACCAGGAGTTGGGGCCGGCGAAGCTGCCGCGCTGGTAACCGGGGATGAAGACGTCCAGGTCTCCGTCGTTGTCCGCGTCGGCCACGACCGGGCTGAAGCCGCAGAGGAGCTCGGTGAAGCCGGCCTGCGCGCCGACGTTCGCGAACTTGCCGCCGTCATTGCGATAGAGCTGCGTCGGCCGCCCGACCTGCGCGCCCGCCTCCATCCAACCCGCTTGGGCGACGAGCAGGTCGAGGTCGCTGTCGTTGTCGTAGTCGAAGAAGACGGCGCCGGTTCCGCCAGGCGGCTGTTGGACGCCGACGCTCGCGGCCACATCCTCGAACGTTCCGTCACCCTTGTTGCGATAGAGGAAGTTCTCGTTCTGCGACGGAACGAAGAGATCCCAGAGACCATCCTGGTCGAAGTCGGCGACGGCCGCCCCGTTCCAGAAGAACGACTTGTTGCCGTCCTTGCCGAACTGCGGGCCGCGATGGGCGACTCCTGCTGCGCGCGCGACCTCCGTGAACAGTGACTCGGGCCGCACGATGTCGACCAACGATGTCACCGTCCAGCGGTCGATCTGCCACCTGCCTTCGACCTTCTTGATGTGCACGCGGCCAAACTCCTCGCGACCCATCCGACCGCCGCCGGAAGCGCGACCGATCGCGTTGATCCGAACCGTGAGTGCGCCTTCGATGGGAGTGGTGTCCCCGAACTCGGCGCCGCGCACCTTCACGAAGAAGAACTCGATCGTGCCGAGCGGCGCGACGAGATCGCGCCAGCTCTCCATGAATCCGCTACGGTTCACGACCTTGAGGCTCTTGGCGTCCCAGGTCGTTTTCGTGATGTCGAGCGGAAACGTCTTCGCGACCGGCGTTCCCGGATGGGCGAGGTCGTGACCGAGGAAGTCGGCGGTGAAGAGTTCCTTCGCGCCGGCGAAGTTCCGCAGCCGGATCTTGTCGCCCCAGTCGACGAAGGTGTTTGCGACGTTCTCGGAGTCGTCCTCGACCAGCTCGAGCTCGGTGATTCGGGTGGCTGGGTCGGTGATCGCCGGCAGCGATTCGGGGATCGCCGTCACTTCGGCTTCGACTGGTGTCGCCGCGGCCGGCGGAACCATGGCCATATCGGTGGTCGTGGCGACCGGCGGCGGCGAGCTCGCCCCCTCTTCCGAGCAGGCGGCGAGCGTCAAGATCACGCTGACGATCCCGATGCCGCCGACCCGCCGACCCGCGGACGATGTCCTCATGGTTGCTCCTCTAGATCCAAGCGATCCGTGCCGGCTGGCACCGACGCTGGAAGTTCGGCAGTTGGCGCCGATGTGCTGAACTTGTACTAGGCCGTCCGCTCGCGTCCCCTGAGAATCTTGGGGACTATTCGCCCCACGCGTGGGGCGATTGGTCCGAGGTGTAGCAAGATTCCTCCCCTCCCTCCGGATCGACGTGGGGAGATGGTTGGGCGGTCGCAGTCGTCGCGGGACCGGCATCGCGAAAAGAGGACCGCGTCGCTCCGCGGGCTCTTCGGACGCCAGCACCTCGGTTGGGTCAGCGGCCGCGCTCCGCGAGCACGCGTTCGAGGTCGACGCGCAGCTCGGCGCCGGGCTCGACGGTGACGAAGAACTCGACCGGCTCGCCGGCCCGGCCGCGTGCGCGCACGAGGTAGGTGCCTTCCGGGAGCGGGATGCGCGAGGGTTGCTCGTCCGTGTCGGCGCGACGGTTGGGGACGTGCCGGACGAGCGTGCCGTCACGCGTCAGCACGTCGTATGACTGGTGCGGGAAGTAGCTCACGTCGCCATCACGGGTCTCCTCGGTGAGCGTCGATACGACGAGTGCTCCGTCGCGCGAGCCATCCGGCGCCGCCTTGATCGACGCGCGGACGCGGAAGCCGACGAACCGCTTCATCAGCACGCGCTGTCCAGCCTCTCCCTCCGCCCACGCGACGAACTCGCGGGCGGCCAGGTTGGACTCGCGCCACAGGAGGTAGAGCGGGCGCGAGATCGGGTAGTCGAAGTTCGTCGTGCTCGGCAAGTGGCCGTCGACCGCGATCGCGCGCACGTGCAGCGCCGGATCGAGGAACGCGAGGCTGATGGTGCCGATCGCGCCGGGTTGCGTGGCGACGCGCGCCGGGACCTCCGAATCGGGCGTCACGACGTCGCAATCGGCATAGTCGGCGCCTTCGAGCACGGCGCTGCGGAAGACACCGTGCGTCGCCGAGCTCGACGCCACGACGAACGGCCGGATCGGGAGGTCGGGACCGCCAAGCTCCTTCCAATTCCCGGCGCGTCCCGTGAAGACGTCGCGAAGTTGCGCGCGAGTGAGGGCTGACACCGGCAGGTCGCCCTGCACGATCACAGCGATCGCGTCGCGGCCGAGCAGCGTAGCGACGATCCCCGGGCCGAGCGCTTCCGGCGACGGTGTCCGCGCAGTCCCGCCGACGTCGGCCGAGCCCTCACGCATCGCGCGCTCACCGCCGGAGCTCTCGTCGTGTGTGTCCGCCGCGATCGCAGCACCGTACGCGGCGCGTGCGTCGTCGATGAAGAGGGCGATCGTCGAGGAGCCGACGTAGGAGACGGGTGAGCGGACGGTCCCTGCTTCGGTCGCTGCGCAGGACGACCATGCCGCGACGGCCACCAACGCGAGTCCCATGAGCTGAAGACGGCGACCGATCATCGAAGCTCTCCGGTGCGAGGCCGCGAGCGCCGGCCAGTGGAGCGGGGTGGTCCGGCCGCGGCGCGCGTGATTCGCGCGAGAGCGTAGCCCAACCGGGCCGATGCTGCTTCGGCGACTGGCGGGTGCGGCGGATTGTCCCAAGCTTGGGACATCGCTGAGGCAGGATTCCCCGACGAAGTCGTCGGCCCGTCCGATGCAGGCCGACGCCCATGGTGCGCGGATTGCGCTGTGCGCCGGCTCGCGCGTGAATCCGGCCGATGATGGTGCTGATTGGCGCCGTCGGCGAGTCGCGACGGCGCGGGTCGAGGAGGGGAAGAAGATGGCGTTAATCGGGCTTTCGTGCGTGGTCGTCCTGGTGGCGATCGGGTCGGCATCGGGCCAGCAATCCGGGGATCTACCGGCGCGGCTCGAACGGCTGAAGCAGGCCGCGGACAAGGACCCGTCGCTGTCGAGTGAGCTGAAGAGCGCGATCGCCGACGTCGCCGACGGCCTCCAGCGACGGGTTCCGGCGGGCGCTGCCGAGCCAAGCGCGCTCGACAAGATTTTCCAGAAGCTCCGCTTCAGCGGCGACTTCCGGCTGCGCCACGAGACGGACTTCCATCTGGACGACAGGGAAAGTCGCAACCGCGAACGCTTCCGCTTGCGCTTCGGTGCCGAGTACGACTTGAACGAACCGATCATCATCGGCGCGCGCCTCGCCACCGGCGCGACGACTGACGAGAACTCGCCCCACCAGAACCTCGGCGAGTCCTTCGACAAGAAGCCGATCAGCCTCGACCGCGCCTTCGCGACGTGGAAGCCGGAGTTCCTCGCCGGCGCCTGGCTCACGGCCGGCAAGTTCGCCCATCCGTTCGAAACCAACCCGGTCTTCGCGGAGCTCGTGTGGGATGCCGACATCCAGCCGGAAGGCGTTGCAGCGGCATGGAAGCACGCCTTTGCAGACGGCGGCGACATCGCCCTCGTCGCCGGCGAGTACCTCCTCCTCGACAACTCGACCAACTCGTCGCTGGAGTCGGCCTCGGCGTGGGTGGCGCAGGTGAGCGCGCACCAGAAGCTCGGCGACCACGACCGGCTTCTCGAGGCGGTGGGTGTTTATCGCTACCAGCGGCTCAATCCCGACGACATCAACGGCAGCCGCCTCGTCGGCGAGAACAACGGCAACCTCCTGGTCGACACCAACGGCGACGCGATACTCGATGACTTCGCGTCGCGTTTCACGATCTGGAACCCCATCCTCGCGCTCGAGGACTCGACACTCGGACCGCCGGTCACCTTCGCCGCCGAATACGTCTGGAACCCGCGGGCGCGGCATGACGCCGACATCGGGTGGTCGACCGGCGTGAAGGTCGGCCGGAACAAGGCGATGGGGGACTGGCAGGTCTACTACGAGTGGCAGGTGATGGAGCAGGATGCCGTCCTGTCGAGCTTCACCAACGACGACTTCCTCTTCGGGACGAACTTCCGCGGCCATCTCTTCGGCGCCAGGTATCAACTCCTCGACAAGACCGAGCTCCATGTATGGGCCTCGGCCATGCGCCGTGACGACCTCGGGACGACCAAGACCACCGACAGCGACAAGCTGCAATGGCGCGCGCGCATCGACGTGAACTTCCGCTTCTGATTGCCACACACCGGACATCCTCGGGCTCGTCGATCAGCTACCCGAGCGTGATGAGCTGTTCCCGATGTCGGTGAGCCTCGCCAACCGGTTCTCGGAGCAGGGCCGCCCTCGACGCGCGCTTCGAATCCGTGGGACCCGTGAGTGGTACTGGTGTCCTCCCAATCACCGGGCACGACCGGAGCCATCGTAACGACGGAACTCGAGCTGCTCGGTGCGCGGCGCTTCAGTGGCCGGATCAGGTGCGGCCGCGCCGAGCTCGAAGGAGCGGGCCTCAGTTGGCGCCCCGAACGCCCTTTCGAACCCGGCCGCGTACTGCGCGAGCAGCCCATCCGGAAACGGCGATTCATTGTCGCGATAAACCACCAGCCAGACCGACCGATCGGTGTACCGATCCGGGGATCCTACGCCGACGTTTTCCGCGCTCACCGCGTCCACCGCGTCCGCCGCCGTTACCCGCGTCGCCACGGTCGCCGGATCGCTTCCCCACTCGATCGTCACACCCGCCGCCTTCGCGTCCAGCAACAGGTAGTACCGCAGCCGTCCTGACGAGCCGCGCCAGCCGCGCAGATCAGGCGCAATCGCGCTCTCGCCGTAGGCGCCGAAGACGACGACGCGATCGCCG
>CAYRQC010000216.1:0-10216 GCA_964426265.1 uncultured Phycisphaerales bacterium
CGATGAGTTGAACCAGCCGATCGCCCAGCTCCTCAGGATTCGCAAACGGCGGCCGCTCGCGCCCAACGAGTTCCTGAAGCTCATGGCGCTGCTCCTGAAGCAGCGCGTGATCTCGAACGGCCTCGCGCAGCTCCGTTTCACCGAGGTCTGGCCGCAGATCCGCGACGTACAGCGTCCGGGCCCCGACCTCCTGAACGGGTTCTCGAGCCCCAAGCTCCTCGAGCTGCGCGAAATCCTGCCGCAGCTCTGCATCGTGCAGGAGCGCAAGGTCGTCGTCTTCAGCCAGTGGCGGCGGATGCTGCTGCTCGCCGATTTCGCGGTGCGCGATCTCCTTGCCGATGCCGGCGTGCGCGCCGTCTTCTTCACCGGCCAAGAGGCGCAGGCCCGCCGAACGCACAATCTCGTCGACTTCCATGACGATCCGGCGACGCGGATCCTCTTCGCGAGCGATGCGGGCGGCGTCGGGCTCAACTTGCAGCGCGCCGCCTCCTGCGTAGTCAACCTCGAGCTGCCGTGGAATCCGGCGGTGCTCGAGCAGCGCATCGCGCGCATCCATCGCCTCGGCCAGCGCCGCCCGATCGATGTCGTTAACCTCGTCTCAGACGAGGGCATCGAGACGCGCATCGCGGCGCTCGTCGGTGACAAGCAGGCACTGTTTCGCGGTCTCTTCGATGGCAGCTCGGACGCGATCGCGTTCGAGCGCTCGGGATCGTTCCTGCAAGCGATCGAGCGGTTGCTGCCGGAAGGCCAGATCGTCGCCCCCACTCCGGGCAAGGCCAGGGACGAGACTGAAGAGCTGTCCGATGCACTGGACGGATCCGACGTGCCGGGTGGAGCTGACGTGGTGGTTGGATCTGATGCGCCGGACGCGCCGGAAGGAGTGGCGGCTGCTTCCGCCGCCGACCGCGCGCCGGATCCGGCCATCGACGGTGGTGTCGCCGGCGCGCTCGCACGCCTGAAAGTGCAGCGCACCCCGCGCGGCGACCTGCGCATCGAAGCGGGCCCCGCGGATGCCGCGCTGCTCGCGTCAATGTTCGAGGGGCTCGCCTCGGCGCTGCGTGCGGGAGCTCGCGCTGACCAACCTTGAACGCAGCCTCCTGCTCGCGATGGCCGGCGTCGCGCTCGTGGTCTCCGGGATCGCGCCGTACGACCGGCCGACCTGGTGGCTCGAAGTCGCGCCGGTGCTGCTGGCCGCGCCGCTGCTGGTCGCAACACATCGGCGCTTTCCGCTGACACGGCTTGTGTACTGGCTGATCTTCCTGCACGCGCTCCTGTTGATCGTCGGAGGGCACTACACCTACGCGCGCGTGCCGCTCGGCGAGTGGGCTCGCGAGCTCTTCGGACTTGGACGCAACCACTACGACCGACTCGGTCACTTCGCACAAGGGTTCGTGCCGGCGATCGTCGCGCGCGAGGTGTTGCTGCGGCTCGGAGTCGTGAAGCGCGGCGGGTGGTTGCTCGTCCTGGTCACCGCGATCTGTCTCGCGATCAGCGCGCTCTACGAGCTGGTCGAGTGGGGGACGGCGCTGCTCTTCGGGCAGGGAGCAGAGGCGTTTCTCGGAACGCAAGGCGATCCGTGGGACACGCAATGTGACCTGTTCCTGGCGCTGATCGGGGCGTTGGTGGCACAGCTCACGCTCGGCCGGGTGCACGACACGGCGATCGCGCGCGTGGCGGCGGCGGGTCCCGACACGCCTCCCGACGCTTCTATCGCCAACCACCGTTGAGGACGAACGCGCCCCAAGTCCACGGGCGCGCGTCGCCGTCGTGGGCGATGCGCATCTCCTTCAGGATCGCGAGCTGCGCGTTGCGGAGCGCGTCACTCTTCGTCTCGCCACCGAGCCAGAGGTGGTCGTAGAAGCGTGTCATCAGGTCGGCGGCCGACTCGTCGCCGACGTTCCAGAGTGAGGCAACGACACTCTTCGTGCCGGCGAACTGGAACGCGCGCGCCACGCTCGCCAGCCCTTCGCCTCCGCCGCGCTGGTTGCCGAGTCCGGTCTGGCAGGCCGAGAGCGCGACCAGCTCACAGCCGGAGAGATCGAGCCAGCCGATCTCCTCGGCGGTGAGGAAACCGTCGTCGGTCTCGGTCGGTGCGCGCGGTCGATTGGCGCCGGCACACACCAGCCCAGAGAGCAGTCCGGGCAGCAGCCCGGTGACGCGCCGCAGCTCGTCCGGCATCGCGACCTCGACCCGCCCCTTGCGCTCGACTTCCTCCCACATCGACGGCAGTCCCTTCGGATCGAAGAAGCCGTGGGTCGCGAAGTGGAGGAAGCTCCGGCCGGAGAGCAGGCGTTTGAGCTCCCCTTCGGTCGCATCGGCGCCGCGCAGCACGAGAGCTTCGGTTGCGGTGGTGGTCGCAACGGCGGTCGCGGCGCTGCTCGCGTCGTTGCCACGTTGCTGCGCGGCATCCCAGAGATCGACGATGCGACGGATCTCCTGCTGGGTATGGGGGAGCGGCTCGAAACGGCCGATCGCGCCGCGCGTCAGATCCACCATCGAGACGGAGTTGGGTGTGGCGCTCGCCGCTCCCGCCAGCGCCGCACCTTCCGCCGATCGCACCGGCAGCGCGTCGTAGTCGACATCGCCGAGGACGAGCAGCGACCGCGCGTCGGCGGCGAGAACCGCGTGTGGATCGCCGGGTGGTGGTGGCGCCATCGATGCAACGAGCGACGAGCCATCCACCACATCGACGATCGCCATCTTCTCGACGAGGAAGCGTCCGGCGCCGAGCGGCAGCGTCTCCAGCGGAAGCGTCCAGAGGGAGCGATCGGGCGCGACGAAGAGGCGCGTCGTGCCGGCGAGACCGGGAGCGAGCGGATCGAAGAGCGCCGCGCGCAGCGCGCCGCCCGCCGCTTCGAAGGAGAGCTCGGCCCCCTGCTCGACCGCCCGCGCTCCCCGGTTCGGGACGAACGCTTCCAGGAATGCCGTGACCTTCGCCTCGATGAGGTTGGCCGGCCCGAGGTCGATCCACGTCGTCGAGCCGCTTCCCGCCCGCGTGATCCAGGCGCTGAGCCGCGGCTCGCCCCAGTGGCCGGTCGCTCGCGATGGCTCATAGGAGCCATGCACCAGGAAATCGACGAACGCCATGCCCGGCTGGAGCGCTCGCCGGATCTCGTCGCTCGTGCAGTCGTGCGTCAAGCCGGCGTCGGCGAGCGATCGCCCGAGCCCCCGTTCGAGCTCGCTGCGTCGATCGCGGAGCACCGCGAGCCGCTTCTGCCACGCCTCCCGGTCGACGACATCGCGGCGCAGGAACTCCGCGGCCAACGCCGACTGCGTTCCGCGCAGGTCATCGAGGCACGCGGCGCTCTTGGCGTCGACTTGCGAGCGCAGCCGCTCCGCGGTCTCGAGTCGGGAGCTTCCCGCACGGCCCTTCCACGCGAGGACCTCGGAGTACGCATCGCCGCGTACATCACGCAACCCGTCCGCTCCGCCGGCTCGCGCGGCGACGCTGAGGAACGTGTCGAGCAGCCACGCCTGCTCTCCCCACCACGCGACCTGCTCCCAGTCCGTCGCCGCGGCCACGATGTTGCGAGCGGCGCCGCGCATGCACTCGACGGCACGCCGCGCCATTGCTTGTGCATTCGCGGGAGCGCCGGCATCGAGGTCGAGGAGCGCGAGGCTCGCGAGCGTGCGGGCAGTCTCCGGATGGAGCGGCCCCAACGCCGCCTCACGAATCGCCAGCGCCCGTTCGAGGAGTGATCGCGCTTGCGCCGTCTCTCCGTGGTCGCGTTGCAATTGCGCGAGATTCGTGAGGATCATCGCGCACTCCGGATGGTCGGGACCCAGCACCCGTTCGTGAATCACGAGCGATCGATCGAGCAGCGACTGCGCCTCGTCGCTGTTTCCCTGTGCGATCAGCACTTGCGCGAGATTGTTCATGCTCGCCGCCGTTTCCACGTGCTCGGGGCCGAGCGCCTTCTCCCGGATGGAGAGCGCGCGCCGACGGAGTGCAATCACCTCGTCCGTGCTCCGACCCAGTGTCTGCAGCGTCGCTGCCAGGCCGTCGACGGCGCGCGCGGTGGTTGCATGGTCGGGGCCGAGCGTCTTCTCGAAAGTCGCGAGCGTGCGCTCGAAGAGCGGGAGTGCCTCGGCGCCCGCACCCATCGCCGTGAGCAACTGCGCCAGGTTGTTCAGGCACGACGCGGTCACCGGGTTCTCCGGGCCGAGGACCCTCTCCTTGATCGCGAGCTCGCGCTCGAAGGCCGCTCGCGCCTCGGCGAAGTTCCCGTGCCGCATGAGCTGCGTCGCGAGCTGGCCGAGGCTCGTCGCGGTGTCGAGATGATCGGGTCCGCGCGTCTTCTCGAAGAGCGTCACGGAGCGCTGCCGAAGCTCCCGCGCGCGGCCGTAGCTTCCGCAGAGCTCGAGGAGTCCGGCGAGGTCATTGAGCGTGCGTCCGGTCTCCGGGTGGTCGGGCCCGAGCGCCTTCTCCTTGATCGCCAGCCCCCGTTCGTAGAGCGGCAGCGCCTCCGAGTAGCGACCTTGCGACTCGAGGATCCCGGCGAGACTGACCAGGCTGCTCGCCGTGGAAGGGTGATCGGGTCCGAGCGCCTGTTCGCCGATCGCGACGGCGCGGCGGCACTTCGCCTCCGCTTCGGCGTAGTCGCCTAGGTGCTCGAGGACCCGCGCGAGATTGTTGAGAGCGGTCGCCGTATCAGGATGGTCCGGGCCCGAGACTTTTTCTCGGATCGCGAGCGAGCGCTCGTAGAGCCGACGCGCCTCCTGGTAATCGCCGACGGTGACCAGCAGCAGCGCGAGGTTGTTGAGGCTCCGCGCGGTGTCGATGTGCTCCGGTCCCAGCGCGCGCTCCCGGATCGCGAGCGCCCGTTCGAGCAGCGGCCGCGCGGCCGTCACGTCTCCCTCCTCCGCCAGGAGCAGCCCGAGGCCGGTGAGGGCGATCGCGGTGTCGGGATGATCCGGTCCGCGCATCTTCTCCCGGAGTGCGAGCGCCCGCTCGAACAGCGGATGCGCATCGGCCAGGCGGCCCATCGCCTGCAGTGTCGACGCGAGATTGTGGAGGCTGCGCGCCGTGAGCGGATCTTCGGGGCCGAGCAGCTTCTCGCGGATCGCGAGAGCTCGCGCATGGAGCGTCCGCGCCTCCTCGTAGTCCCCTTGTTTCTTCACCAGCTCGGCGAGGGAGCTGACGCAGCTCGCGACGTCGGTGTGCTCGGGACCGCATTCGGCTTCGTAGAGCTGCAGGATCTGCCGCGACTCGTCGATCCGCTGGCGCAGCCCCTCCGGCGAGCTCGGAGGCGGTGGAGCCCCGCTCGCGAGAATCACGCGAAAGACGCCGATCGCACCGTTCAGTGAGCCGATGTCGACGTGGTAGAGACTGGTCGCGTCAGCGTCCGGCCAGACGATCCGTGAGTCGGTTCCGGTGAGGCCGTTGTCGTCCTCCGCCAGCACGGCTCCGGCGGCATCGCGCAGCACGAGGTAGGTGTCGAGGGTCGCGGACTGCACCGAGATCGTGAAGCTGCCGGCCTGCTCGACGCGGAGGGTGAAGCTCCGTCCCCGGATCGGTGCGTCGAGCGACCGCGCCTTCAACGCCGGCGAGTCGATGGTGGGATCGTCCGCGTGGACCCGCTCTTCGATCGGTACGCCGACCAAGAGGCGCGGCGGCTCGGTCGCGTCCTGCGCCAGCAATACCGCGAGCCAACAGGCCGCGGCGGCCGTCGATCCAGACGAGCCACTCCACATCGAATGCATCTCCAACTTCCGGGGAGCGTCCGCTCCGCGATCCGAGCCAACGTTCGAAGCCGGTGCCTGCGTGCGCCTACGCGACGATCTCGCTCACCACTTTCCCATGCACGTCGGTCAGCCGCCGCTCGATCCCGTTGTGGTACCAGCTCAGGCGGCGGTGATCGAGGCCGAGCAGATGGAGGATTGTGGCGTGCAGATCGTAGATGGTGGTGACGCCGTCGACCGCCTTCCAGCCGAAGTCGTCGGTCGCGCCGTAGCTGAACGGCGCCTTCACACCCGCACCGGCGAGCCAGACGGTGAAGCCCTTCGGGTTGTGGTCGCGGCCGCTCGCCCCTTTCTGGAAGGTCGGCATGCGGCCGAACTCGGTGGTGAAGACGAAGAGGGTGTCATCGAGCAGGCCGCGTGCGGCGAGATCGTCGAGCAGCGCGGCCGCCGGCTGGTCGAGGATCGGCGCGTGGACGGCGTACTGCTCGGCCAGGTACTTGTGGCCGTCCCAGTTGCCGACGCCTTCGCCCATCGCATAGGCGCCGTTGAAGAGCTGGACGAAACGCACACCGGACTCGAGCAGCCGACGCGCGAGCAAGCAGTTGCGAGCGAAGCCGGCCTTCAGCGGATTGGCGTCGTCGCAACCGTAGAGCGCGCGGGTCGCGGGGCTCTCGCTCGCCAGATCGCCGACCTCGGCGGCGCGCAGTTGCATGCGAGCGGCCAGCTCGAAGCTCGCGATGCGGGCAGCGAGCTCCGGGTCGCCGGGGGAGTTCGTGAGTCGCTGCTCATCGAGGAAACGCGTGAGCTCGCGCACCCGGCGATCCTGACCGGCGTCGATGCCGGCGGGCGGCGCGAGGTGGGCGATCGGTCGGTTGGCGGAGAGCGCGGTGCCTTGGAAGACGGCCGGCAGGAAGGCCGAGCCCCAATGGTTGCCCATCGATTGCGGAAGGCCGCGCGGATCGGGGATGGCGACGAAGGCGGGGAGATCGTCACACTCGCTGCCGAGTGCATAGCTCACCCACGCACCGATGCCGGGATAACCCTCCAGTGTGAAGCCGGTGCTCATCTGGTTCTCGGCCGGGCCGTGAGTGTTGCTCTTCGCGGTCATGCCGTGGAGAAAACACATTTGGTCGACGCGTCGGCCGAGCTCGGGCAGCAGGTCGGAGGTCCACTTGCCACACACTCCGCGCGGCCGGAAGCGCCACGGGCTGCGCGTGACGTCCCCCTGCTCGCCCTGGAAGGTGACGAGTCCATCGCCGCCCGGCAAGGGGGTGCCGTGGCGCCGATCGACCTCGGGCTTCCAATCGAAGCTGTCGAGATGGCTCAATGCACCAGAGCAGAAGAGGTAGATGACTCGCTTGGCGCGCGCCGGGTAGTGGGGCGGGCGAGCGAGGAGTGGGTGGGCCGGGTCGATGAGCGGACGGATGGGGGTGAGGTTGTCGTCGGGTGAAGAGCCCGCCGGCGGCGCCGAAGCGGGCGTCGCAGCACCGAGCCGCCGTTCGGCGAGCAGCGCGGCGAGTGCGATGCCCGACAATCCGCTCCCGCAGTGGGCGAGGAAGTCACGGCGATCGAAACGTCGCGAATCGATCATCGGTTTCTCACTTCGCACCGCTCATCTTGCGCATGTCTCACTCGAGCCCCGAGAACTCGCCCGACGCCAGCAGCGCTCTGCAACAGGCGGCGAGCCCGTCGCTCTCGGCGAGCCGACGTGCTGCGTCGAGCTCGACGGCGGTCGGCTCGCGCTGGAATGCGAGCTCGAAGGCGCGCGCAATTTGTGAAGCCGCGTCGGTGTGGTCGGCGGCGCGGCAGTCGCGCTCCACGCGCTCTGCGAAGCGGCGCGCAATCTCGTGGACGAGCGGCGCGTGCAACAACGTGAGCGCTTGCAGCGGCGTGTTCGACGCAGCGCGCCGCGGACACGGTTGCCCGCCGTCGGGCATGTCGAAGACACCGAATGTGCCGTCCGCGTGCATCCGAACTCTCGTGAGATAGATCGCGCGGCGGAAGTCGCCGGCCCCGAACTCCGACTTCGGTTCGAAGACGCGCACGTAGTTGTCATTCGGTGCGAAGGTCGAGACGCCCGGTCCGCCGAGCGTGAGATCGAGCACGCCCGCGACCGCCAGCATCGAGTCGCGGATCGCCTCCGCCGGCAGCCGGCGCGGTGGGAATCGCCAGAGGAGCCGCGTCTGTGCGTCGACTTCGAGGGCGTCGCTGCGTGGCGTGCTCGCCATGCAATACGTCGCCGACAGGAGGATCCGGCGGTGCAGCGCCTTCAGTCGCCAGCCGCGCTCCACGAGATCGGTTGCGAGCGAATCGAGCAGCTCCGGATGGCTCGGTCGCGCGCCCATCGCGCCGAGGTCGCTCGGCGTCTCGACGAGCCCGCGGCCGAAGTGCTGCTGCCAGATCCGGTTGACGATCACTCGCGCGGCGAGCGGGTTCTCCGGGGCGACGATCCATTCGGCGAGCGCGACGCGGCGCGCCGGCTCGCTGCCTGGATCGCGCAGCTCGAACGGCGCCGCCACGCACGCGACACCGCCCGGCGCGACCACTTCGCGTGGCTCCATCGGGTTGCCGCGCTCGAGCCGGTGGGTCGCCATCGGTACGGGATTGAAGCGGCCCGCGTAGACCTGCGCGGTGCGCACCATCGGGCGGCGATCGTCGGAGCGCGCGACGACGCGCCAGCCGATCCCCTCGACGAGCACCTCGATGCGGTAGCGCGTTGCGACACGATCGGCGAAGGCGCCTTCGCGATCGCGCCCCCAGATCACGGTGTCGATCGGCGTCGGCTGCGCGAGCTCGATCTCGACCCACGCGTCCCGCGTCTCACGCGAGATCCAACTGTAGTTGTTGCCGTAGCGACCGTCGTTGATGTGTTCGAGGCGGTGATGCGGATCGTCGGGATAGACACTCGAAGCGCGGGCCGTGGCGCCACGGCTGGCGAGCGCGACGTTCGACCGCGTACCGCCCGCGTCGGTGGGGGCGTCACCGGTGGTGAGGATTTCGAGCTCGTCGATGCACGGCTCGCCACCGTTGGTTGCCTCTACGGTGAAACGGACGCGGCGGGCGAGGACGGCGTCGAAGCGGTCGATGTTGCGTCGCGCGTCGACCGGCTCGCGGCCGGGGAGCAGGCTGGTGTCACTCGCCTCCCGACGCCACGTCCGACTCCCGAACTCGACCCCTTCGAAACAGGCGCGCAGCGAGTAGTAGTCGTGCTGGGTGATCGGGTCGAACTTGTGGTCGTGGCACTTCGCACAACCGACCGTGAGGCCGAGGAAGGCGGCACTTGTCACCGCCGCCATGCCGTGCAGCTCGTCGTCGCGCTGGATCGCGGTGAGCTCGGGATCGGGGCTCTTCACCTGATCCCATGCGCCGGCCACCAGGAAGCCGGTCGCCGCGTCTTCGCCGAGCTGGTCGCCCGCGAGCTCGGCGCGCACGAAGTCGCTCCACGGCCGATCGTCGTTGAACGCCGCGATCAACCAATCACGAAAGGGCCACGCATCGTCGCGCGGCTGGTTCATCTCGAAGCCGTTGGTCTCCGCGAACCGGATGACGTCGAGCCAGTCGGCTGCGCACCTCTCGCCATAGCGCGGCGAGGCGAGCAGTCGATCGACCAGCCGCTCCCACGCGTCGGGACGCGGATCGGCGACGAACGCGGCGACCTCTTCGGGTGTCGGCGGCAACGCGGTGACGTCGAGAGTGGCGCGGCGGATCAGGGTGCGCCGATCGGCAGGTGGCGACGGTTCGACGCGCACTGTTTCGAGGCGCGCCGCGATGAACGCGTCGATCGGATCGCGGACGAAACGGTGGTCGCGCACGGTGGGTGGCGCGATCGCGCGGGGCGGCTCGAAGGCCCACGTGTCGGAGAGCGGCGGAGCGCCCGCTGCGTCCGACTCATGGGCGGGCTCGGGCAGCTCCACGTCGGCCGGCCACGGTGCGCCGCCCCGGATCCAGGTCTCGAAAGCGGCGACGGTGGTCGGCGGCAGCGTGCGCTTCGGCGGCATTGCGAGGTCGGGGTCGCCCCGCCGAATCGCGGTGAGCAGGCGGCTCGCGTCAGGATCGCCCGGCACGATCGCCGCGCCGCGTCTGCCGCCGCGCAGCAGCGCCTCGCGCGAGCCGACGCTGAATGCGCTGCGAGGGCGGGTGGCTCCGTGGCAGCGCACACACTCGTTCGCGAGAGTCGGCGCGACGACCTCCTGGAAGCTGCCGGTCGCGCGAGCTCGATCGGCGGCGCCATCCGAGCCATCCTGGACGCGCGCGGTCGCGAGCAGCGATGGCAGCAGTAGCAGGATGTCCGCGAACTCGTGCAACCTGAACTCCACTTCCGCAACGACTGGATTCCGCGTCACGGGAGCTTGCGTTCTCGCTCGCGGGTCGTCCAGCGGTTCGATCGCTGGCGGCGTCGGTATCGTGCCGCGTCGAAGTGGGAGGCGACACCATTCAGCACTCGCAAGCGCGCAAGCTCGTCGTCTTCGTGATCGCGGCCGTCGCGCTGTTCGCCGGGGTCCGCGCGGCGACCTCCTCGAAACGGCCGGCCGGC
>CAYRQC010000217.1:0-11484 GCA_964426265.1 uncultured Phycisphaerales bacterium
GCCCGCGGATCGTGCGTCACCATCACGATCGTCTTGCCGCGCTCACGGTTCAGGCGATCGAGCAGCGTCAGCACCGCCTCGCCCGACTCGTGATCGAGGTCGCCGGTCGGCTCGTCGGCGACCAGCAGTGGCGGGTCGGCGACGATCGCCCGCGCGATCGCGACGCGCTGCTCCTGCCCGCCCGAAAGCTGCCGCGGATAGTGATCGGCGCGATCGGTGAGCCCGACCGCTTCCAGCGCCAGCGCGACCCGCGTGTGGCGCTCCTTCGCCGACAGCCCGAAGAGGAAGAGCGGCAGCTCGATGTTTTCGTAGGCGGTCAGCACCGGCACCAGGTGGTGTTGCTGGAAGACATAGCCGACGTGCTCGGCGCGCCAATCGGCGAGCGGGCCGGACCGCAGCGCCGCGAGGTCCTGACCGGCGACGACGACCTGCCCACGATCCGGTGGATCGATTCCGGCCAGCAAGTTGAGCAGCGTCGTCTTGCCACTGCCCGATGGACCGAGCAGCACGAAGAGCTCGCCCGGCTCGATCGAGAGGGTGACATCGTCGAGCGGTGTGATGACGCTCTCGCCCTTGCGGTAGCTCTTGGTGACTTGGGTGAGCTCGATGAAGGGCATGTCAGCGGCCCTCGGTGGCGTTAGTGGAGTCGCCGGGGTTCGGCGGAGCGGCGGCGCCGTCGGCCAGCTCGACGCGCGTCCCTTCGCGGAGCTGGTCGCGACCACCGTCGATCAGCTTGTCGGAGGCGTTGACGCCGCGCAGCACGAGTGCGCGATCACCGTCGCGGCGGGCGACCTCGACGGCCCGGAGTGTGGCATGGCCGGAGAGCGCATCGATCAGCCAGACGTGGGCGGCGGCGTCGCGCCCGTCCAATCCGGCGCCTTGCTTGCCATCGCGACCGACGAGCAGCCGCGCTGGGATCCAGACCGCGCCCGCGTTCAGCGTCGCGGCTTCGATGCTCGTCGCCGGATTGCGCGCGGCGCCTTCCGGAGCTTCCGCCGGGTCGGCCACTGGAGCATTCGCCAGGAACCGCGTCTCGACCAGCATCTCCGGCCGCAGCGCCACGTCGGGCTCGATCACGCGTACATGCACCTGCAGCGTGACTTTCTCGACGTTCGCCTGGCGGACGATGCGCGTGATCTCGCCGTCGTACGGGCGATCGGAGCGGGTCGGCGCGCGGATCTGCGCGCGCTGGCCGACGGCGAGCTTGCCCACCTCCGACTGCTCGACATCGACGCGCACGCGCAGGCGCGCCGGGTCGTAGAGCGTGGCGACCGCCTCGCGGCTCTCGACGCCGACCATCGCTCCGGGAGTCGCCAATCGCTGCAGCACGATGCCGGCCACGGGTGCTCGCACGGTGGTCCGCGCGAGCGCAAGCTCCGCTTCCGCGAGCGCCGCCTCGGCCTCGCTCGCCGCGGCCGTCGCCACCGCGACCATCGCGCCCGCCGTCTCGACTCGCGCGCGATCGTCGAGCCGCAGCTCCTGCTCGCGCCTCGCGCGTTCGAGGCGCGCGATCGCCTTCTGCTCTTCCGCTTTCGCCAGCGCGACCTCGGCTTCGAGCATCGCGAGTGCCGCGCGCTCCGCCTCCAGCGCCGCCTGCGCCAGCTCGACCTGCCGCGGGCCTGCCGCGCCTTGCGACGCGAGGTAGCGCGCGACCTCCAGCTCCTCCTCCGCGATGCGCACCTTCGCGCCGCCCTCGACCGCGGCGAGCTGCCGCTGCTCCTGCTCCGCCACGCGACCGGTCTGCTCCGCCTCCGCGATCGCCAGCGTCTCCTTCACCGCGAGCGCGGTGTCGAACTGCCGCTGTGCCTGCGTCTGCTCGACGACGGCGCGCGTGGCCTCCGCTTGCGCGCGCGCGCGCGCGGCCTGCGCCGTCGCCACCTTCAGCTTCGCCTCCGCATCGACGAGCTGCGCGATCGGCTGCTCCGCCGCCACCGCATCGCCTTCGAGCACCAGGAGCTCGCGCACGACGCCCGGCACCAGCGCGCTCACTTGCACCGGATAGGGATCGGGCTCGACCCAACCGGAGCGTTGCAGCTCGCCGCTGCCGGCCGCGCCGCCCGCTCGTTGCGCCTCCGCTCCCGCTGATTGTGGCCGCACGACCGTGACGCGCACCACGCCGCGCCCGAGATCGGTCAACGTCGAGACCAGCACCGCCGCGAAGCCGAGGAGCAGCAGCAGCGGCAGCAGTCGCGGCCACACGCGCCGTTTCTTCTGCGCGAGCGGCGTGGCCGGCGTGCGCGCGAGGACGTTCAAGTCGACGTCGGTCTTCAGCTCGCTCATGACCGCTCTCCACGCGCTTGCGACAGGTTGAAGACGGCGATCAGCCAGCGCTCGAGCGCGCTCGAATGCTTCTCCAGCGCGCGTGCGCGTTGGTCGATCGCCATGGTCCATTCGGGCAGCGCCTGCGGATCGACGTTGAAGCGCGCGGTCGCGGCGGTGAGGCCGCGAGCGGTCGCGTTGACCGCCTGTTCGGCGTGGCCGCGCAGTGCAATCTCGGCCGATCCCAGCTTGCTGCGGTCCGCAAGCACACGTGCGCGCGCGTCCGACAGCGCGGTCACGAGCCGGTCGCGAGCCGCGTCCCGTTCCGCGCGCGCGGCGTCGACCGCGGCGCTCGCCGCCGGCGGCCATGGCAGCTCGAGCCGCAGCACGCCGCCGAGCAGCAGATCATCGGGCGTCAGCACCGCCTTCGGTCCGATCAGGAGGGCCGGCCACTGCTCGGCCGCCGCGATGCGCACGTCGGCTTCGGCCGCGAGCGATTCGAGGCGCGCGATGCGCAGCGTCGGGTGGTGTTCCAGCAGCTGGAGTGACGACGGATCGGCGCCCTCCGTCCGACCCCACGCGCGCTGCGTCACGGTGAGCAGTCGCGTCGTCTCACCGTCGCCGAGCCACGGTGAACCGGGCGGCAGACCGCTCACCGCAGCGACCTGCGCGCGCGCATCCGCGATCATCGCGAGCTGCTCGCCGCGCATCGCGCCGACGTGGTGCACCATGGTGCGCGCGGCCGCGGCCGTGTCGGGCGCGAGCCAGCCGCGGCCTTCCAACAGCTCGAGACGATGGGTCGTCGGGACGCACGCGGCTTCGAGCTCCTCGAGCTTCTCGACGAACTCGCGGGAGACGGCAAGTCGCGCGAGCGCCCGCTCCAACTCGTGCCGAGCTTCGAAACGCGCCGCGTCGAGCTTCACTTCTGCGAGCCGCGCCTCGACCTCCGCGCGCGCCCGCGTCGCTCCCGCGCGCCCGCCCCCGACCAGCGCCGCGAGGTCGAACGCGACCATCAGCTCCGTGCTGTGGTCCGCGCCCTTGCCGGTGTGTTCGGCGTCGACCATCACGCTGGCGGCGCCGACGCTGCGTGCGAACGCCAGTGCGCGTGCCAGCTCGCGGCGCGCCGCGAGCACCGCCGGCGCCGTCGTCTCGATGCATGCGTCCCACGTGTCCGACGGATCGCCCGAGTGGCGCGCGGCGACCGCGGCGTCGGCCCGCGCCGTCAGCTCGCGCTCGAGATCGACGGTGAGCGCGGTGAGGTCGTCGTCACCAGCGGTGCTGTGCTCGCCAATGGCGGTGTCGTTGCTGCGTGGCGTCGCGCCACCGCAGCCGGAGAGCGCGAACGAAGGCGACAGGAAAAACGAAATCAACAGGAGCAGACGCGAAACTCTCGGGAAACACATGGACGGCTCCGCAAGCCAGGGTCGAGGACGAACCCACCCGGACGGCGCACACGACGCCGAATCGGGAGCGAAGCCGCGCTGCTAGAGAAGCAGCGGAAGGGACTGATTCGCGAGCTTCGACGCGCGCCAGATCGGGGGTGCGCGCGCCGCGGCGGCGCAACAAACCGCGAGCGATTGCAGGGGAAGCGGCGCTGCCGGAAGCGTGAACAGCGTCGAGATGCCGGGCGGCAGCTCGACCTTCTCGCCATTGGCTGTACTGAGCGCTTGATCGCCGGCGGGAACCGCGATGCAGCAGTTGCGGCCGTGCGATGAGTCGAAGGTGGACGTGCGCGTGGACGCGCGAGCCGGCGTGACTGCCGGTGCGTGCGAGGTTGCCGCATGCCGCGCGCAGCAGCAGCAGCCAGCGTTGTCCGCCGGTGCCGAGCCACAGATCCAGCGATGCAGGCAGATCGTGGCCCCTTCCGGCAGTAGCAACGCCGGGAGCAGCAGCACCAGCAGGAGTGATCGCAGCACTACCATCTGACTCGGTTCATCGGCTCCGATGGGGGGCCAAGCGTAGCGACTGTGCGGTCACCTTGGCTCTGCGGCGCAGAACAACGAGACACCAAACGGCAGGGGGACCAGGTCCATCAGCGCGATCTCGGCGCGCGTGATCGCGTGGAGCGTCGCTTCGAGCGCGGCGGGCAGCTTCATGAAGAAGTCGGAGTGGGCTTCCTTCGTACCTTGGGTCGCGCGGCGCAGCTTGCGCAGTGCGAAGACCGGTGGGAGCACGCTCATCGACCAATAGGAGAGGCGGCGCAGCGAGAAGCCGCCGGCCACGAGCTTGGTCGCGAGCTCGCCGCGCGTGTAGCGGCGGTGATGGTGATAGGCGACGTCGTGCGGGCTCCAGAGGAACATGTAGGCCGGCACCGTGACCAGCACGAGTGCGTCCGGGCGAGCGACGCGGCGCAGCTCGGAGATCGCGAGGGCATCGTCTTCGAAGTGCTCCAGCGCGTCGAGCGCGAGGACCACGTCGAAGCTCGCGTCGCGAAACGGCAGGCGCATCGCATCGCACCGCACGAGCCGGTCGATGCCGCGCGCCTTGCAGAGGCGCACCGTCTCGGCGCTGATGTCGATGCCGCGCACGTCGCCGAACTCGGCGAAGTGGCGGAACGACATCCCCGCCGCGCAGGCGACGTCGAGCATCTGGAGCGGCCGGCCGCGCTCGGCGCGTCGCCGCCGCAGCCACTTCGCGACGAGATGACGGCGACCGCGGTACCACCAGTTCGCGTCCTCGACC
Organism: uncultured Phycisphaerales bacterium; assembly: GCA_964426265.1. Lineage (GTDB taxonomy): Bacteria > Planctomycetota > B15-G4 > B15-G4 > SIAN01 > SIAN01. The sequence continues at coordinate 4,942 of CAYRQC010000217.1, forward strand.
TCGGCGATCTTGTCGAACTCGGCGCTGTCCACCCGACTCCTCTCCAGAAGCACGCGCCTTCACGACGCATCGTCATGTCGCCGATGAACCCTCGAGTGTGAGCGGAGGATCGTACTGCTCGCGCTCGCGGCGTTGCCCACCCCGTCGCGAACGGCGACGATCGGAGCGACGCGTGAGGTGCGGAAAACATCGCCGTACGGAACCCGGATCGGTACGACGGATCGGTACGACGGTGCACCGGTCGAAGGTGAGGGCGATAGCGTGGTCACACGATGACGACGAGCGAGCCACGACCCGGCGATCGGCGCGGACTCGCGTGGTTCCTGCTGCTGCTCGCGGCGATGGCGGCGTTGTTTCTGCAACGCGCGCTCGCCGCCGAGCTCTTCGTCTCGCTGGAGACGGTCTGGCGGTCGGTGCAGCCGTGGAGTGGGCTGCTTCCGGCGCCGCCGCCGATCCACAACGAGAACCTCGCCGATCCCGCCGTCTTCTGGTACCCGGTGCAGCAGTTCAATCGCACCGCGATGAGCGAATGGCTGGCCGGTGGTGAGCCGCCGCTCTGGTGTCACGAGAGCTTCGCGGGCGCGCCCTGGTTCGGGAACCTCCAATCGGCGCTCTTGTCGCCGTTCACTTGGCTGTTTTGGGTGGTGCCGTTCGCGCCGGCTTTCGCGGTCTGCGCGGCGGCGAAGTGGTTCGTGGCGGGGGTCGGCGCGTGGTTCCTGGCGCGGCGGCTCGGCATTGGTCCGGCGGGGCGCGCACTCGCGGGGATCGCCTTTGCGTTCTGTGGCTTCCAGGTGGTCTGGATCGACTCGCCGCTCACCAATGTCAGCGTGCTCGCGCCGTGGCTGCTGCTTGCGATCGAGCGGCTGATCGAGCGGCCGGGACCTGGACGCGCGGCGGTCGTGGCGCTGGCGAGCTTCGAGGTGCTGGTCGGCGGCCATCCGGAGACGGCGTTCTGGACGGCGGTGGCGGCGACGGTCATCGCGGTGGCGCGGGTCGTCGGGATGTCGTCACCGATGCCGCGACGGGGTGCGGCGATCGCGTGGCTGCTGGTTGCAGCATTGCTCGGTGGCGCGCTCGCGATCGTGCAGTGGTGGCCGTTCCTCGAGTACGCACTCGCGAGCTATGGCAACGAGCTGCGTCGTCTCGCGCCCGAGCTGCGCGTCGCGCCCGGCGGCGTGTGGCGATTCGCGTGGCTTGGCGCCGTGGTGCTCCTCTGTTTGGTCGGCCGCGCCGCGACCGCGAGTCCCTCGATTCGCCGCGTGCCCGTGGGCGTCGCACTCGTCACCTGTCTGCTGCTCGGCGTCCTGCTGCGATGCGGCGGCATGGACTCGAACCTGTTGTTGCAACTGCTGCCCGATTGGTTCGGTCGCTCGCTCGACGGTGGCCACTACTCGGGACCCTTGACCTATTGCGATGTGGTCGCCGGCTTTTGCGGCAGCGCGCTCTTGCTCGCTGCGCTGGCGACGGCGGTGATCCGGTGGCGGGACGCGCGACTGGCACCGATCGCGCTCGCCGCGTTCGTCACGACGTTTCGCTGGTTCCGCGTGCCGGGCCTCGCCGAGCTGGTCGACCACTCGGCGACGCTACAGACGATCGGCTCGTCCCGCGCGCTCGGGATCCTGGCGCTCATGGTCGCACTGCTCGGCGGCGCGGCGCTCGACGAGCTGGCCGCCCGCCCGCGCCGGCTCGCGACGGTGATGGCGGGGGCGCTGCTGCTCTTCGCGGGGATCGCGATCGGACCGCTTCCTCTGCGCGCGGGGCCGAATTCGCTGACCTCGCCGAATTTGCAGACTTCGCCGACCCTGCCGCCCGCCGCGCTTTCGTCGCCGCGCATCGAGCTTCCGGCAGACACCTCGGACCCCGGCCCTTCGCAGCTTGGCGCCGAGATCCACGGTTTCGCGCCCGGCGATGCCGCTTCGGTCCGCATCGTGGTCAACGGTCGCGAGCTCGGACGCGTCGCGCCCGGGCCCGTCTCGGGATCGACGGCGGCGCCGGGCCTCGCGCCGTTCTCGTGGCGCTGGCTCCAGAGCCATCGGCTCGAGGAAGGGGAGTACGCGATCGACGCGCAAGCCGAGCGGAGCGACGGTTCATGGCAGACGTTCGCAAGCGCCACCTGGAACGCGCGCCGTGCGCCGCAGCCGAGCACGCGCTGGCTCGTCCATCTCGGAGCGGTGGTGTTGGTGATCGGCACGGCGCTCCTCGGACGGCCACGCACGAGCGCGTTGCTCCTCGGCGTCACGACCCTCGCGGAGCTCGCCTTCTTCGGCGTCGGCTACCAGGCGACCACGCCGCCTTCGCAACTGCCGTCCGCCGTCGATCCGCTCCCATTCCTCCAGCGCGAGCGGCTCGCCCACGGCCCGTTCCGGGTGCTTGCGGCGAAGACCCACCTCCACCCGAATCTCCATCTCCTCTTCGGGATCGAGGAGCTGCGCGGCTACGACGCGCTCGAGCCGCTCGCCTACACGCGCCTCTTCCAACTGTTGTATTCACACGGCGAGGTCCCGTGGGTCGCCATCGACACCTCGACCTTGCTGTTGGAAGGAGGCTTTGGCGAGCCGCTGCTCGACGTGCTCGGTGTTCGCTACATGCTGACCGAAGAAACGCCACCTTCGAGCTTGCGCGAGGTCTGGCGGCGCGGCCCACTCGCGCTCTTCGAGAACGGCGACGCGTTGGCGCGCGCCTTCACCGTGCAGCGCGCCATCGCGACCCAAGCTGCCTACGAGAGCCATGCCGACCCACGCCTCGTCGCGACCTGGGACGAGCCCGGCGAGACCCGGTTCGACGGCTCGGGCCACGTCTCCGCGCTCGAGCACCAACGCGGCCACCTGTCGATGGAGGTCGAGAGCGACGCGGGCACGATCGTCGTCATCGCCGAGAACTTCGGCGGCTGGGAGGCAGAGCTCGACGGCCACCCAGTCGCGATCCGCCGCAGCCATCTGAGCCTCATGAGCGTCGTCGTCCCCGACGGCGGCCGCCACCGGCTGGAGCTGGTCTACCGCCCGCGGTCGGTTCTGGTCGGAGCACTGCTGAGCGGGGCGGCGCTGGTCGCCTTGCTCGGCCTGGTGGTCCTCGCGATGCGGCGCTCCGGCGCGTCGCGATAGGCTCTCCGCGCCCAACCACCATCGGGGCAACTCATGGGTCAGCTCTTCATCAGCTACTCGCGGCAAGACCGGGACTTCGTCGACGGGCTGATCCGCGACCTCGAAGAGACGGGCTTGGATGTGTGGGTCGACCGCGAGGACATCCGCGGTGGATCGCAGTGGCGAGCGGCGATCACGCAGGCCATTCGCGATTGCGATGCCTTCATGGTCGTGCTGTCGCCCAACTCGGCCGGCTCCAAGAACGTCGGTCGCGAGCTCGAGCTGGCGGCCGACAACCACCGGCCGATCATGCCGATCCTCTATCAGCCGTGTGACATCCCGGCCGAGTTCGAATACCACTTCGCCGGCGTGCAGCGGATCGACTTCTCCGACAGCTCCAGCGGAGAGTCGCCGCTCGATCGACTGATCGATGCGCTGAAGGGCGTCAGCGGAGGCGATGCGAAGAACCGGAAGAAGGACGTTTCCAGTCAGCCCTCCCGCGCGCGACCGCGGCCGCCGCAGACACGACCGCCGCGACACCAACCGTCGCAACCACCGCAGCAAGAGCAAGGACAGCACGAGCACGAGCCCCTTCCAGCGTGGGGGTCGGCTCCCCAGCCGGCGCCACCACCCTCGTTACCACAGTTGCTGGTGGGGCGCTGGAACGTGCAGATCACCCACCCCTTCACGGGTGCGAGTGGCAACCTCGAGCTCGAGCTGGCGCCGGCCGGAATGTTCCAGGGTCGCCTCATGAACCCGATGGGCATGACCCAGATCCAGGGGCAATGGCAAGTGACCCCGATGAATCAGGTGGTGCTGCAAGGGCAGGAGACCAACGGCTTCCAGGTGATGCCCTACGGCACCGTGGTCCAGATCAACCAGGTGGCGCCCAACCAACTGGCCGGCCAGACGATGGCCGGTGAACAGGTGCTCTGGCGGAAGGTGATGTAGTCCGGCGGTCGCCTCTTTGCCGGGCATTCATCAGGCGCCGATACCATCCCCGGCCCCGCCGCTGCTCGGGTCTTGTCCCGCGCTGCCGCCGCCGCCCTGGAGCCTTCCCCGTGACCGATGCCGCCAGCTCGCGGCCGCTGCCTGCGAAGATCGACTTCAGCGACCCCCGCTACTTCCAGAACCGTGAGCTCTCGCTGCTCGAGTTCCAGCGGCGGGTGCTGGCACAGGCGCTCGACGCAACGGTGCCGCTGCTCGAACGGCTGCGGTTCCTCACGATCTCGTGCAACAACTTGGACGAGTTCTTCGAGATCCGCGAGGCGGGGGTGCGCGAGCAACTGATGCAGGGTGTCGCGAAGCTCGGCGCGGCGGCCATCGCGCCGAGCGAGCTGCTGCGCCGCATCGGGACGGTCGCGCAATACCTGGTCGCCGAGCAGTACTGCGTGCTGAACGAGGTGCTGCTGCCGGAGCTCGAGAAAGTCGGCGTCCGCATCGTGCGCGATGAGGCGTGGAGCAAGGTGCAACGCGACTGGACGCGTACCTACTTCCAGAAAGAAGTGTTGCCGGTGCTGACGCCGGTGGGGCTCGATCCGGCGCACCCCTTTCCGCGCATCCTCAACAAGTCGCTCAACCTGATCCTCGAGCTGCAAGGGGCCGACGCCTTCGGACGCAGCGCACGGCTCGCGGTCGTGCAGGCGCCGCGCTCGCTGCCGCGCGTGATCCGGGTGCCACCCGGCGTCACCGATCGGCCGTGGGAATTCGTGCTGCTGTCGACGCTGATCCGCGCCCACGTCGGTGAGATCTTCCCCGGCATGAAGGTGAAGAGCTGCCACGAGTTCCGCGTCACGCGCGACTCCGATCTCTGGGTCGACGAGGAAGAGGTCGACGACCTGATGGCGGCGCTGAAGGGCGAGCTGACGCGCCGCAACTTCGGCATCGCGGTGCGCCTCGAAGTGACGGCCGACTGCCCGGCGCCGACGATCAGCTTCCTGCTCGAGCAATTCCGCCTTTCGATGGAGTCGGTCTACCGCGTGAACGGCCCGGTCAACCTGCACCGCGTCGGCGCGCTCTACGACGAGGTCGACCGGCCAGAGCTCAAGTTCGCGCCGTTCGTGCCGCACGTGCCGGCGCGCGTGCAACGGAGCGGCGACCTTTTCGACGTGATCCGGCAGGGCGACCTGCTGCTCCACCACCCGTTCGAGTCGTTCGCGCCGGTCGTCGACTTCGCGATGCAGGCGGCCGCCGATCCGGACGTGCTGGCGATCAAGCAGACGCTCTACCGCACCGGCAGCGATTCGCCGATGGTCGACGCGCTGATCCGCGCGGCGCGCGCCGGCAAGGAAGTGACGGTCGTCGTCGAGCTGCGCGCGCGCTTCGACGAGGCGGCCAACATCGACCTCGCGACGCGGCTGCAGGACGCCGGCGCGCGCGTCGTCTATGGCATCGTCGGCTACAAGACGCACGCCAAGATGATGCTGGTGGTTCGGCGCGAGGGCGGGCAGTTGCGCCGCTATCTCCACCTCGGCACCGGCAACTACCACACACGGACGGCGCGCGCCTACACCGACTGGAGCTTGCTCACCACGCACGAAGAATTGTGTGAAGACGCGCACCTGCTCTTCCAGCAGCTCACCGGGCTCGGCAAGGTCGCGAAGCTGAAGCAACTGGTGCAATCGCCCTTCGCGCTGCAGGACCGGATCCTGGCGTTGATCGCGCGCGAGACCGAGGAGGCGCGCGCCGGCCGGCCGGCCGCGATCCAGGCGAAGATGAACGCGCTCACCGACCCGGCGATCATGCAGGCGCTCTACAAGGCGTCACAGGCGGGCGTGGCGATCGACCTGGTCGTGCGCGGCATGTGTTCGCTGCGGCCCGGGATTCCCGGAGTATCCCAGAACATTCGCGTGCGCTCGATCGTCGGGCGCTTCCTGGAGCACAGCCGAGTCTTCTTCTTCCATGCCGCGGGCGAGGAGCTGACCTTCCTCTCGAGCGCCGACTGGATGGAGCGCAACCTCCAGCGCCGTGTCGAGACCTGCTTCCCGATCCTCGACAAGACACTGAAGCAGCGCGTGGTGAAGGAGGGCTTGCGCGCCTATCTCGAAGACAACTCCCAGGCCTTCGAGCTGCATGCCGACGGCAGCTACGTCCGCGTCCAACCCGGACGAGCGAAATCCAAGCCGGCGCAGCTCTTCCTGCTGGAGCTGGTGCGGGGATAGGCTCTTCGATCACGCGCCCGATGCGTTCGCGCGCTATCCAGAGACCGCCTGCCAGGAGCCAACCATGAAACGCCTTTCGCGCCTCCTCTTCCTGCTGGTCGCACCGCTCCTCGTTCCTGCGTGCGCGACCGCGCCCTGTGAGCCCGCCGCGGCTTCGCATCCAGCGCGGGCAGTTCTCCAAGGGCACGTTCTCGCCAATGAGGTCGGCCAGACGCGCTTCGGCGGCGACTGACTGGTCGCCGCGCCCGCGGGTCACGCTCGATCGATCGCGCCGGCTATGGTGCGTCGCCTCGCTCGATGGA
>CAYRQC010000218.1:0-3383 GCA_964426265.1 uncultured Phycisphaerales bacterium
GATCGGCTGGCACGCGATCTCGCGCTCCCGCGCCGTCGCCATCGTGCTCCTCTACGGCGCCGCGATCGCCCTCTACGTACACGACTGGCGCCTCGGTCTGCAGCTCCTCTTCTTCCTCAGCGTGCTCCACGTGCTGCTCGAGTTCCCGCTGAACCACCAATCATTCGTCGGCATCACCCGCGAGCTGCGCGGTCTCGCAAGAGGCGCCGTGAAGCAACCCACACCCGCGGCCGACGGCTGACCGGCGCACGCGGGCTGCAGAGCCACAGGACCTGAACCAGGTACAGGATTCGCTCGTCGGGCAACTCTGCCCCCGACTCTGCCCCCGACTCTGCCCCCGACTGCTGCAAGCCGCCGCGGGCGAGGCGACAGCGAAGTCCGCGATGGCCGGTCTGCCGGCACGACTCGCCCTCGCCTGTGATGAACCGTTCGGTTAACTACTTTCCGGATCGGGCGCCCTTCGTACGTCGCCCCACCTTCCCGACCGGAGCACTCCCCGTGAACCCTCCCCCTCCTGGCTGGCCGCGCATCTCGTCCGCAATCTTCTACGACGACGGTGCGAAGGCGATCGACTGGCTCTGTCGCGCGTTCGGCTTCACCGTCCGCCTGAAGGTCGAGGGCGACGACGGCCGCATCGAGCACTCCGAGCTCGAGCTTGGCGAGGGGTTGATCATGGTCGGGAGCACGCGTCGGACCGATCGGCCGGGACGCGGCCACTGCACGTCGCCCCAGACGCTCGGCGGCGCCAACACGCAGTCGCTCTGCGTGTGCATCGACGACGTCGACGGCCACTGCGCGAAGGCGCGCGCGGCCGGCGCGACCATCGCCACGGCGCCGGCCACGCAGGACTACGGCGCGGAGTACGGTGCCGACCGGATCTACGAAGCGATCGACCTCGAGGGCCACCACTGGTGGTTCATGCGAAACGTGCGCGATCCCAGTCCGCCCGTGAAGCATGCGTAACGGGATCGACCAGACGCTCGCCGCACTGGCCGATCCGACGCGCCGCGCCGTGGTCGATCTGCTGCGGCGTGCACCGATGCGCTCGGGCACACTCGCGAAACGACTCGATCGCAGCCGCCCCGCGATGAGCCGCCACCTGCGTGTGCTGCGCCAGGCCCGCGTCGTCGAGGAAGAGGCCGACTCGGGGGACGCGCGCGGGCGGCTCTATCAGTTGCGGCGCGCCCCGCTGGTGGCGCTGCGGAGCTGGCTCGCGGAGGTCGAGTTGCGAGGCCACAGTGCCACTCAGGGGCCATCCGTGGCGGTCAGCACGTCCTTCGCATCGGCCAGTCGATAGCTTGTGCTCCTGCCACCGCCAGGGTTCGGCACCAGGATGCTCCGCTCCAGCAGTTCCTGGATGTCGCGTAGCGCGGTGTCCGGCGAGCACTTGGCCAGCTTGGCGTACTTGGAGGTCGCAAGGAACCCTTCGAATCCGTCCAAGAGTCGGTTGATGACCCGTCGCTGCCGATCGTTGACCGGACGACGATTGATGCGCTGCCACAGCTTCGCCTTGTAGAGCACCGCCGCAAACGTCTGCTCGGCACCGTCGATGGCGCGGCCCAGGCAGCCCAAGAACCAGGAGAGCCAGCGCGTGACATTCACGTCGCCGCGCTGCGCCTTCTCCAACTCCAGGTAGTAGTCCTTCCGTTCCGCCTCGATCTGCGAGGACATGCTGTAGAAGCGCTCCTTGGTACCGTCCGCGCGTGCGAGAGCCAGGTCGGCAATGGCCCTCGCGATGCGCCCATTACCGTCCTCGAATGGGTGGATCGTCACGACCCAGAAATGGGCGACTCCGGCCTTCAGGACGGGGTCGACCGACCGGGTCGCATTGAACCACTCGATGAACCGAGTCATCTCCAACTCGAGCCGATCAGCCGGCGGCGCCTCAAAATGCACCTTCTGGCGACCGTAGGGGCCGGAGACGACCTGCATCGGTCCAGCCTCTCCGGTGCGCCACGCTCCGACCTTGATCCGTCGCATGCCGACACGCCCAGTCGGAAACAGCGAGGCATGCCAGTCGCATAGACGCCGCTTCGCAAGACGCGCCTCGAAGTTCATCGTGGCGTCGAGCATCATCTCGACGATGCCTTCGGCATCACGGCTCGCCTTCCGTACGCCCGCCACGTCGAGCCCGAGCTTGCGTGCGATCGACGAGCGCACCTCTCCGGGGTTCAGCACCTCGTCTTCGATGGCCGAGGACTTCACGACGTCGCTCGTGAGCACCTCGAGACTGGCTTCGGCTCGGAGATCGAAGCCGAGCGCCTCCATCTTGCCGAGCAACCGTCCTTGGCGGTGCCGCACGGTCGCCAAGGACCCGGCGAGCGCGTCGCCGTTCCAGGTCAGCTCCGGCCAGTCCGGCCGTTGGTGGATGTAGTCCGTCCTGCGCCGCATGTCTCGCGGTGACCCTAGCAGGCGCGCCCTTCATGGGCAAGTGATTCGCCGCACAACATGCGGTGATTAGGACCTTCAATCACCGCACGGCTCACCGCAGCGATCCGCACCCGCGATCGCCCGCCACTGCGGCTCACCCGTTGTGAGCCGCCCGCTCTCTCCGGCCGACCCGACGATCCACGCGACAGCGGTCACCAACACCGCTGCCGCGAGGATCGCGAACGAACGCACCCGGCCCGGCCGATTCACAGCTTCAAGGAGACGCGAACGTAGTCGACACCGATCTCGTTGACGCCGTGCGCGACGAACGTGACCGGCACCGGCTGGCTCGGATCGATCAGGTGCGCGGCGATGCCGGCCTGGATCGAGGCGACCAGCGCCTTGCGGCTGAACTCGAGCTTCAGCCGCCTCTTCTTCGCACCACAGCGGCAGTGGTTCCCGTGCTCGTCCTCGTCGTCGTTCTCCTGTGCGCAGCTTCCGTCGATGCGAACCGGCACCGGGTTGCCGCCCGGCACGCGCAGCTCGAGCTGGCTGCTCGCAATCGGGAGCAGCAAGGCGACGTTCACGCCCTTGACGACGACGTCGACGAAGGGATCGCCCTTCGCCTTGGGATGGAGGTTCAGGTGCTTCGGCCTCACGTCGACGGAGAGGTTGTCGACCGTGACGTCGACGCTGCACGCGCTGGTGTTCCCGGCGCGGTCGCGGACGACGACCGTGACCTGCATCGCGCCGTCGAGACGCGTCCGGGTGTCAAAGCTCGCCGTGAGCGGCGAGAACGCCGACGAGCCGACGACGGTCCCGTCGACCAGGATCGAGAGCAGGTCGAGGTTCGGGTCGCTCGCCTCGGCCTTGATCGCGATCACGCCGCGGACGGTCGCTCCCGCGGTGGGCGTGATCAGCGACTTGGTCGGCGCCGTGTTGTCGACGCTGACCTGCACCGACGTCGTCGACTCGTTGCCGGCGGCGTCCACCGCGCGCGCCGTGAACACGAG
>CAYRQC010000219.1:0-3553 GCA_964426265.1 uncultured Phycisphaerales bacterium
CCCGAGCCGGCACGCGCCACTCACCAGCAGCAATGGCTCGATGTCGACGGCGATGGCCGGCGCGAGCTGGTCGCGTTCGATACCGAGACGCGCGGCGGCGACCGGGAGAACGTCGCGCTGCTCTTTCCGTCGCGGACGCCCGCCAGCGCGGCCGACGCCATCGCGATCGACCCGACCCCGAGCGCGCGTGTGAAGCTCGCGGCGATGAGCGTCGAGTACGCACTGGTCGACGTCGACCATGACGGCCGCTTCGAGCTCACGGCGACCGTGCTCGACGTCCCGACCGGGCTGGCGACGCTCGCAACCGTGCGGCTCGACACCGCGTTCCACGTCTTTCGCGGTGGCGCCGGTGCGACGTGGTCGCGCTCGCCGGAGTTCTCGTTGGAGCGCAGCTTCAAGCCGGAGCAGCTCGGGCGCGTGCAGGAGCTGTTGCTGTTGAAGCTCGACGGCGACTTCGATCGCGACGGCGTGAACGACCTCGTCTACACCGAGCTCGATGGTCGCGTCGAGATCCGTCCGGTGCGCAAGGAGGGCGAGCAGCTGGTGCTCGCGAAGGCGCCGATCGCGTCGTTCCAGCCGGCGTCGCAAGTGGTGCGCATGGAGACATGGGACTTGAGCCACGACGGCGTCGCCGACCTGGTGTTGCGCCACGAGCACGGCTTCACGCTGTTCCTCTCGCGAGCGGGGGACGGGCGATGAGCGCGGCGCTGTGGGCGGGGATGGCGGGGATGGCGATGCAACTCGCCGCGCCCGCGCGCGACGGCTTCGACGTCTCGAGCCTCGCATTCAGCGGCGAAGTGCTCGGTCTGGCGCCGCTCGATCTCGACGGCGACGGGAAGCTCGAGCTGCTGATCGCCCGCAAGGATGCACTGGTGGTCGTGCCGTTCGCGGCGGGAGGCGAGGCGGCACCGCTGCTCACGATCCCGCTCGGCAAGTCGCGCACGTTGGCGTGGTGCATCACGCCGGCCTTGCCGAGCGAGCCGCGCGGCGACGCGATTCTCACCCTCCGCGACGATGGAGTGGTCGAACGCACCAAGGCGGGAGTGCCACCCCGTGAGCTGGTTCGCGTGCCGGGTGTGGTGTTGCCGACGGGCGTCTACTCATTCCCGTTCGCGCGCGACCTGAATGGCGACGGAGTGCAAGACCTCGCGCTGCCGGCGCTCGCGGGGCTCGAGCTCCACTTCATCGGCGCCGACGGCGTGGTGAGGGCGGGGCCGGTGGTGCGCCATCGCATCGACCTGTCGCTCGACCTGCCGGGGTTCGACGATGACGCGCCGTCCGTGGCGGCGTCGATCAACATCCCGAGCTTCGAGGTGAAGGATCAGAACGGCGATGGCCGGCCCGACCTCGCGTTCCAGTCGGAGGACCACCTGCAGTTCTTCTGGTCCGACAGCAAGGGAGCGCTGCCCGAGTCACCGACGCTCGACGTCGATCTTGGCGAGCTGCGCGCGAAGCTCGAGCCGCGCGGTGGCTCGATGCTCGACACCTCGAATCTACTCAAGGGGTTGTCGGGCCAGGTGAACGCGTTGGTGCGTGATCTCGATCGTGACGGTTGTGCTGACCTGCTGTTGCGTCAGGGGTCGAAGGTGTCGCTGTTCGCGGGAACGGCGAGTGGGATCGACCGCGCGAAGGCGGTGCAGGTGCTGAAGGTGTCGGGCAACCTGCTCACGGCGTTCGCCACCGATGACAACGGGGACGGCAAGCAGGATCTCTGTCTGGTGCAGGTGGCCGACGTCTCGATCGGCGAGGTGCTGCTCTGGGTGATCGCCGGTGGCAGCGTGAAGCTCGATCTCTACAGCTACTTCCAGGAGGAGACGCTGCGCTTCAGCAAGAGCCCGTCGCGGCGGCGGCGACTGGTGATCGACGTGCCGCCGATTCTCGGCATCGCGGACGAGCTCGAGGGGAGCCCCGCCATCCAGCGGCTGGTCGACGAGTTTGCGCGGTTGCCGGTGGCGCTCGATCTGGATGGCGACGGCGTGCGAAGCGACGTGGCCGACCTGCGGCGCGACGGAACGATCGCACTCCATCGCGGTGTCATGCCCCACCCGATCATCGAGGAGCTCGAAGCGAGCTGGCGCGCGGGGATGGAGCGGTTCGACCGCGAGGCCGATGGCAAGGACGCGGTGACCGTCGACCTCCTCGACCTGGTTGACTGGGTCCCGACGCCCGGCGCCGCGTTGCGCCACGGCATCGCTGGTCGCACCGCCGACGTCGTGCTCGGCACTCCCGATCCCAACGCGGACAAGCACCCGAAAGTCGCCGGCGAACCCGACACCGGCACCGACTGGGTGGTGATCGCGCTGGACGTCGACGGCGACCAGAAGGACGACCTGCTCGTCTACGAGCCGGACCCGCTGCGGATCACCCTCTACCGCACCAAGTGACGCGCTCTTCTGCGCGGCGGATCAGCGCGGCGGATCGGTTTCCCCCGTGGGAACCGCGGCGGACGATTGGCGTACAGAATATTCGCCATCGGAATCTCGGGGTGTGCGACGATCACCGCCAACCATCGCGCCCCCATCGGAGGAGGACCCGCTTGATCACCCCACTCGCTCGCCAACCCGGCCGTCCGCGCGCCTTGGCTGCGTTCTCGCTCGCGTTCGGCCTCGTCGTCACGCCGGGGGCTTCCGCGCAGCGCGCGCTGGTGAAGTACGACTGGCAGGGGAAGGAGGCGGTGATCGACTGCGGCGTGCCGCGCGTCGGCAAGTACACGCTCGACAGCTTGGCGGTCGGCGCCACGTGGCGTCTTGGCTCGGGGCCACCCAGCGTGCTCACCACGCCGGTTCCACTGATCTCGGACGATGCCGTCGTGCCGCCGGGCGCCTACCGCGTCCAGCTCAGCCGCACTCAAGCAAAGGAGTTTGACTTGATCGTCGAAGGGGCGGGTCGCGTCGTCTCCTCCAGCGACAGCGTCAACTTCAAGGGCACTCTCAGCGACGCCAAGAAGCCGAGCGAGAAGCTCGAGACCACGCTGGCGGCGGTGGGCGAGCAGCCCGACAAGGAGCTGCGCCCGCTCGCCTTCACCGTGACGTTTGGCGTGCCGCGCGTGACGATTCCGTTCACCATCGTCGGCAGCACGTCGAAGTAGATCGGTGCCGCCACGGCCGACTGGTTCAAGCTGCCGGCCGAGTGGTTCGCCAAGCGGCTTGCGGCATCGAGCCACATTCCGGTCGCAACCCTGACGCTCGCCTCGTCGCCGAAAGATGCCCCGAAGAGCTTCAACGTGCTGCTCGGCGAGAGTGACGTGGTGTTGTTCGCTCCCGATGCCCCGCCCCCCGACGCCTTCGCTCCGGTCGCGGCGCACGACAAGAAGTGGGACAAGAAGGGGAGCGTCACCTGGACCGACGTCCAGGATGTCGCCGATCACTTCATCGTCGACGACGTGAAGTACGAGAAGGGCAAGGAGTTCCAGCTGGTCGCGCGCGTGGGCAAGCGCCGCGCCGAGATCAAGATCGCACTGGGCGCCGATCCGAAGTAGGTCGAAGCACCGACGTACCGATCCGACGTACCGATCCGGGGGTCCTACGCCGATGTTTTCCGCACACCGCCGATC
>CAYRQC010000220.1:0-6325 GCA_964426265.1 uncultured Phycisphaerales bacterium
CTGCTCGATCGCCAACGATCCAAAGGGGTTCTGCACGACCGGCCAAGGGTCGGAGTCGTCCTCGTGCAGTGTCACGGGTGGCACCAGGAACGTCTGCAGCATCCTCGAGGACAACGCGATCGAAACGACCAAGTGCTCGATCCAGAACAACGTGACTGGCAAGTGCAGCGTCCTGGTCGAGGGAGACGGTGTGTGTTCAGTCCATGTCGCATCCAAGGGCGAGTGCACCGCAATCGGGAACAAGAACGGGATGTGCTCGACCTTCCAGAACAAGGAAAAGGTCAAGTGCAGCGTGATCAAGGGCAAGGAGGTCGAGGGGCCGCAGGGGGGAAAGTGCAAGGGCAGGGGCTGAGAGTGTGAGCCCGGAGCCCCTCACGATCCTCTACGTTGCCGCGTGGTAGAGCTGCTCGCCGCCCGCCTTGAACTCCGCGGACTTCTCCTGCATCCCGACCTCGAGCGCCGCAGCGTCCCCGATGCCGTGTTTCGCCGCATAGGCGCGCACATCCTCGGTGATCCGCATCGAGCAGAACTGCGGACCGCACATGCTGCAGAAGTGCGCCGTCTTGGCCGCGTCGCTCGGCAGCATCGCGTCGTGGTAGGCGCGCGCCGTCACTGGATCGAGCGCGAGGTTGAACTGGTCTTCCCAGCGGAACTCGAAGCGCGCCTTGCTGAGCGCGTCGTCCCATGCGCGCGCGCCCGGATGGCCCTTCGCGAGGTCGGCGGCGTGCGCCGCGATCCGATAGGCGATCATTCCCTGCTTCACGTCTTCGCGGTTCGGCAGGCCGAGGTGCTCCTTGGGAGTCACATAACAAAGCATCGCGGTACCGAGTGATCCGATGACGGCGGCACCGATCGCCGAGGTGATGTGGTCGTAGCCGGGCGCGATGTCGGTGGTGAGCGGACCGAGCGTGTAGAAGGGCGCCTCGTGGCAGTCGACGAGCTGCCGGTCCATGTTCTCCTTGATCAGGTGCAGCGGCACGTGGCCCGGCCCCTCGACCATCACTTGCACGTCGTGCTTCCAGGCGATCTTCGTCAGCTCGCCCAGCGTCGCGAGCTCGCCGAACTGTGCGGCGTCGTTGGCATCGGCGATCGAGCCGGGGCGCAAGCCGTCGCCGAGCGAGAAGCTGACGTCGTATTTCTTCAGCAGCTCGCAGATGCGCTCGAACTCGGTGTAGAGAAAGTTCTCCTGGTGATGGGTGAGGCACCACTGCGCCATGATCGACCCGCCGCGCGAGACGATGCCGGTCACGCGGCGCGCAGTGAGCGGGACGTACTTCAGCAGCACGCCCGCGTGGATCGTGAAGTAGTCGACGCCTTGCTCGCACTGCTCTTCGAGGGTTTCGAGAAACACGCCGATGTCGAGCGCCGCGGCGTTTCCTTTCACCTTCTCCAGTGCCTGGTAGATCGGCACCGTGCCGATCGGCACCGGCGAGCTGCGCACGATCGCCTCGCGCGTCGCGTGGATCTGCGTGCCGGTCGAGAGGTCCATCACCGTGTCGGCGCCCCAGCGCAGCGACCACTCGAGCTTCTCGACCTCATCTTCAATCGACGAGGAGACCGCCGAGTTGCCGATGTTCGAGTTCACCTTCACCTTGAAGGCGCGGCCGATGATCATCGGCTCGAGCTCCGGGTGGTTGCGATTCGCCGGGATGATCGCCCGCCCGCGCGCCACCTCGCTGCGGACGAACTCGGCGTCCATCTGCTCGCGCTCGGCGACGAAGCGCATCTCCTCGGTCACGACGCCGCGGCGCGCGTAGTGCATCTGCGAGTGGTTCGAGTCGCCACGGCGCAAACGCGGTTCGATCCACGGCGCGCGCAGTTTCGGAAGCCCGACGCGCGGATCGCAGCCCTGCGGGCCGGTCGTGTCGTAGACGCGGAGCGAGCTCTTGCCGCCGTCGAGCGTGATCTCGCGCATCGGCACGTGCAGCGAGCCGACCTCGATCTTGCGCGAGCCGGGATGGGTCTCGCTGAGCGTTGGCATGGTGCGCGACGCAGTGGGCGACAACGGCGGATTCATGATGAGCTTCCCTACGCCGGCATGACCCGGTTCAGGTTCGAAGGGTGTTTCTCAGGTCGCACCGCGCGGCGCGACCACCCCTAGCTGCTCGCGTGCAGCGGCCGGTGAGGGCGCTGGAACGAGGCGCGGGAGTCTAGCGGTTAGCCTCGTTGCGAGAGGAGCTGAGCTCATGGTGGTCACGCTGGGTCTCGTTCTCGAGCTGGCCATCGCGTTCGCGCAGGTGCCAGCGATCGAGGAGAGCGGCGCCCAGGGGCTGCCTGCCGCGCGCAAGCCTCCAGAGCAGTTGCTGCTCGAGCGGATCGCCGACGCACGGGGGTTCCGCGCGGAGTTCGACGCGGTGCCGGCGCACCTCGCTCAGATGGTGCGCGACCGCGACGCGTCGCTCGGGAAGGCGCGGCTGTCGCGGGTGATCCGCGGGTTGTCGGAACCGTTCAGCGTGCCCGATATCGCCACCGAGCTGCGCGACGGGCTGGCCACCGCGGTCGCCGCACCCGATGGCGTGCAGCTCCTGGCACTGATCGAGCAGACTGCGGCGTGGCTCGATCTCGAGAGCCGGCCGCTCTCGAACGTCGAAGGGAAGCTCGCCGAGATCGACGCGCTGTGGGGGGAGATCCAGTCGACCGACATCACCACGCAACCGGTCAACGAGGAGCTGCTCGCCAACCTTTCCGAGTACGTCGCGCTCTGCCACGACGAGCTGTCCAGCTTCACGGAGACCATGAGCGACGACGAGCGGCTGCGGTTGCGGAGCGCCTTCCCCGACTGGTGCGAAGCACTCTTCCGCGAGCACTTCCCCAAGGGCGAGATCACGCAGGCGCAGGCGCTGCTGATCGACCAGTTCAAGCTGCTCGTGCGCAAGGTCGATCGTGCACGGCTACTGGCGGTCGCCGCACGGGTCGTTCGGCTCGCCGATCCGGCGTTCCTCGCGAGCCTCGGCAAGCGGCTCGCGAAGTGCGCGCGGACGCACGCGAAGGTCGACGGCTTCTCCGGCGACGTGATCGCGACTGCCGGTGTGAGCTCGGAGTCGCGCACGGTGCTGCTCGGTGGGGGAAAGACGACGATCCGCGGGCGAGCCGCGTTGGTGATCGACCTCGGAGGGGACGATGTCTGGGAGCGGGCGGCGGTCGTCGACGATGCGACGGCGCTCGTGAGTGTGGTGATCGAGCTCAACGGGAACGATCGCTACTCATCGGCACCAGCGACGGCGCCAAGAGCACTGTCACCGACAACATCGGCAACACCGCCGTCACCGGCGGCGCCGATGGCGCAACCACCCGGCCCCGCCTACGCTGCCGGTGGCATCGCGCTCCTCATCGATGCCCGCGGCAAGGATCAATACACCAGCGGCCGCCTCGGCCAGGGCGCGGCAGCGCTGGGCGTCGCGGCACTCGTCGACCTCGAGGGAGACGATCACTACACCGCGCAGGACTTCGTGCAGGGCTATGCATTCGCCGGCGTCGGCTACCTGCTCGATCGTGCGGGCAACGACACCTACGACGCGTGGGCCTACGCGCAAGGAGCCGGCAACGGCAACGGTTGCTCGGCGTTGGTCGATGGCGGCGGCAACGATCGCTACATCGCGAATGGCCACTGGCCCGATGTCTATGGTGATTCGGGGCCGGGCAGCTTCCACGGCGCGTCGCAGGGCTACAGCTTCGGTTTTCGGGACGGCAACGTGCTGCTGCCGGGCGGGCTGGCGGTGCTCGCCGACCTCGGTGATGGCAAGGACTACTACGAGTCGGGCAACTTCAGCCAGGGCGGTGCCTACTTCTTTGGCTTTGGGCTGATGTTCGACGGCGGCGGCGACGACGAGAACCACGGTTACCGCTACTCGCAGGGCTTCGGCGTCCATCAAGCGGTCGGCATGCGCTGGGACGCGGGCGGCAACGACCGCTACTCGACCAAGTGCGCGGCGAACTGCGGTTCGGCCTGGGACGAGGGAGTCGGCTGGCTCCTCGACGAGTCGGGCGACGACCAGTACGACGTCGGCGGGCTGGCGCTCGGCGGCACCGCCAACACGGCGGTCGCGGTGCTGCTCGACGGTGGCGGCGACGACCGCTACGGCGGCGGTGGCGGCACCGATACGCAAGGAGGCAGCAGCGATTCGAGCTACCACAAGATGCAGGCGATCGGCGCGCTGATCGACCTCGGCGGCGGCAAGGACACTTACACCCGCAAGGAGCGCGGCGACGGCCTGCTGCTCACCGGTGACTGGTTCGGGCTCTTTGTCGATGCCAAAGAGAAGTCGGCAGCGGCGCTGCTGACCTCGAAGGAGCTGGAGAAGCTGCTGGCGGCGGTTCCGCCGGCTCCACCAACCAAGCAGTGACCACGCGCGCCACGACGAGGTAGCAACCTCCGTCCGTCGTACCGATCCGGGGATCCTACGCCGTTGTTTCCCGCACCATCCACGCGAGTGTGCGGATTCGTCCGCCGTAGGATCCCCGGATCGGTACGCCGGGGTTTTCCGCACAGCGCCCGACTCGGTGCGGAAGATCGCGGTGTAGGAGTGTGGTTGGGAGTGACGAGGAGCGCACGGCATGACCGCAGCAGCGAGGCTTGCACTGTTGCTTGCGCTCGGGAGCGTCGTTGCTCGCTCGCCGGCCGCAACCGGCGTACGCAAGGTGGCGCTCGCCAAAACCACGGTCGATCCGAACGTGGTGCGACCTGGTTTCGAGTTGACGGCACCAATTCCGGCGCAGGCGTTCCGGGCGAAGGTCGGCGGTTGGACCATCGACTGCTTCGATCTCGATGGTGACGGCAAGCTCGCACCCGAGGTCGATGGCATGGCGCTCGACGGTGGGCCATTCGTCGTGCCGATTCCTTGCCACCTCCTGTCGCCGGATGGGCAGTTCACCGTGACCTTCGATGGCACGCGCGAGATGGTGCTGACCCCGGAGGAGCTCGGACCGATCGCGACGCTGGTCGGCGAAGCCTCGCTCCTCACGGAGGTGCGCTGCCGTGCCGGAGTGCGGCCGGCCGCGATCGACGTCGATCGCTCGCACGACTGCGAGAAGCACTGTGACTACCTGATGAAGAACGGGCTCGCCGACGGCAGTGCCGGCCTCGCGATCCACCAAGAGGACGCGAGCAAGCCTGGATACACCGCGGAAGGCGCCGTGGCGGGCGGGCTCTCGAACCTCTTCCCCAAGGTCGAGAGCTTCCGTGACGCCATCGAAGGTTGGTACGCGAGCGTCTGGCACGGCGAGCTGTTGGTGCGTCCACGCCTGCGCACGATCGGCGTCGCGCTGAAGCACGGCATCGCCATGCTCTACTGCGTGGACGGCGAGCGCCCGTCGCGCGACTTCCTCCACCCTGCCGATGGAGCGGTCGGCATTCCGCCGGCGTTCGGCGTCCGCGGCGAGACGCCCAATCCAGTGCCCGGTACCGAGTACGCGCGAAGCTGCGGATTTCCGGTGCTCATCATGCTCGCCGATCGGACGGAGATCCTCGAGTCGGCGGAGCTCATCAATCCGTGGGGACGGGTCGTCCGCGGCACGCTCTCCTGTCCCGCGCAACCGGCAACCCAGAGATGGCCGACCAACAGCGGCTGTGCGGTCTTCATCCCGGCCGCTCCGCTGGTCTCGAACGTGATCTATCACGCGCGCTTCAAGCTTGCGGGCCGACCCGCACCGGTCGAGTGGAGCTTCAAGACGGGGCGCGCTGCGAAGTGAGTCTCGGAGTTGCCGCGCTGGATCACCGAGCCCGGCGCGAACCCGCCGTGCGGTCGCTCCCGTCTGCGCCTAATCGCCGATCGAGCTGATGGTCGCGAGGTGGTGGTTCTCGATCTGGTGGCGGACGCAGTCGATCGGAGCGTTCAACTGATCGGAGATCACGCGGACGTCGTCGAGCGTGATCGGATCGGGCCCGAGCATCGTCCGGACGACTTCAACGGGTGCCAGTAGCTCGGCAGCGAACGCGCTCGCGACGGCCGAAAGTCCGGCGATCCTCGGAGAGAAGACGCGGACGTAGTCGCGCTGCGCGTTTCCGTCGAAGAGCAGGAAGTAGTAGTCGCGAGCCAGACGGAACCAGCGCGATGACGTCGACATCGACCTCGAGCGATCCGCCGCCATTCCGCGCAATGGCCGGTGGCCTCCACGCCACAGCACGAACGAGTCGACGACTCGGTTCGACACGTCGATGGTGTCGAGGTCGACGAGGTGCTCCAGGAATCCAGCCGAACCACCTTCGGCCACCTGAACCGGAATGCACTCCCGCAACCGAGTCGCGGCGCGCCAACCGCGATGCCACGAGGGCTCGCTCTCGGCTCCCGCGAGCGACGACAGCTCCAGGATCACCCGCGCGAATCGG
>CAYRQC010000221.1:0-5043 GCA_964426265.1 uncultured Phycisphaerales bacterium
TCCTAGTGTTCCGACTCTAACGCTTGGTTCCGGCCCTTGATAGAGCGGATCGTCGTGCCGGCGGCGCGATCGCGCAGGAAGATGTCGGTCACGCCGTTGGTGTCACTCGCGACCAGGTTGGCGGCGGCACTCGCAAACGCGACGCGGTTGCCGTCATCAGAGATCGAAGCATCGTCGGAGATGCCATCGCCGACCGCACCACCGCTCGCGACGCTGATCCGCTCGATCGCCTGGGCGACTGCCCGTGGAGCCAGCGTCCCGAGCCACAGCGCCGTCGACGCGAGGAGGAGTGTATGGATCGCCGACGGTCGGCGGTCGGCGCGGGAAGACGGCATCGGTGCTTCCTCGATTGCGACGGGATCCTGCGGAGCAGGACCAAGTCGCCCGTGATAGGCGCGCCGTGCCACCCCCGCAAGACGTCTGGGCACTCGCGCGGAGCGGGGTTATCTTCCGGCGCCGTTCATCGCGTTCGCCGCCATCGGTCGAGGTCGCGTCGACGCAACCAGGTCAGGGGCGCCGATGGCACGCGAGGCTCGCAGGTTCAGCGCGGCGGTCGTCTCGGCGCTCCTTGCCGCAGCACCGACTTCGCTCGCCCAGCAGGTGATCACGCGGATGAGCGTCGACTCCGCCGGAACGCTCGCGAACGGCCCGTCGTACAACTCGGCGATCTCCGCGGATGGTCGCCACGTCGCATTCGACGCCAATGCGAACAACCTCGTCGCAGTCGACACCAATAGCAACCTCAAGGACGTCTTCGTCCACGATCGCATCACCGGTGCGACGGTTTGCGCGAGTGTCAACGACGCGGGGGCGCAGGGCGATCGCGAGAGCTACGGTCCGTCGATCTCGATGGACGGGCGCTTCGTGACGTTCATCAGCACCTCGACGAATCTCGTCTCGGGCGACCACAACGGCACCTACGACGTGTTCCTGCGCGATCGTGACCCCGACGGGAACGGGATCTTCGACGAAGGCAATGGCGTCACGACCCGCCCGATCGTCGGCCTCGGCGGCGCCGAGCCGAACGCCGGCTGTACGGAGGCGGTCCTCTCGCCCGACGCCAAGTGGATCTTCTTCAGCGCGCTGGCGTCGAACCTCGTGAGCGGTGACACGAAGTTCGAGTACGACGTGTTCCGGCTCGAACGGCAAAACGGGGCGATCGTGCGGGTGAGCGTCTCGACATCGGGCGCCGAGGGAAACAAGTACTCGGTCAGCCCGAGCGGAACGCCGGATGGCATGACCGTGGCCTTCCTGAGCGGCGCCTCGAATCTGGTCGCGGGCGACACGAACGGCGTCGACGACATCTTCGTTCGCGACCTGGCAGCCGGAGTGACGACGCGCGTCAGCCTGAGCACCTCCGGCCAGCAGGGCGACAAGATCAGCTACGGTCCGACCTCGATCACCGACGACGGGGCCACGATCGCCTTCTCGAGCGACGCCGACAACCTCGTCCCGGGCGATGGCAACATCGTCACGGACGCCTTTGTCGTCGCCTGGCGCACCGGCGCGATCGAACGCGTGAGCGTCGACTCGTACGGTGGCGAAGGCGATGGCGCGAGCAGCTTTGCGACCCTCTCCGGCGACGGGTCCAAGGTCGCGTTTCGCAGTGCATCGACCCGCCTCGTGGCATGGGACACGAACGGAGTCGCCGACATCTTCCTGCGCGACCGCTGTGCCGGCGCGACACGGCTGGTGAGCGGCGACTGCCGCGGTCTGGTCGGGAACAAGTCGAGCTCAATCCCGCGGATCTCGCCGGACGGGAGCCTCGTCTCCTTCTCGAGCATCGCCACCAACTTCGACAGCGGCGACACCGGGCTCTTCGACGACCTCTTCGTCTTCGATCTCGGCCTCGATACGGTCGACGCGACGTGGACGAACTACGGCACGGGCTATCCGGGTCGCGACGGCGTGATCCCATCGATCGCCTTGGGAGCCGATCCGGTTCGCGGTACGACGATCGATCTCTTGATCGGGAACTCGTCGCGTACCTACATCGTCACGTTCCTGTTCGTCGGCTACGCGCGCGCCGACATCCCGATCCGACACGGTGGCGATCTCCTGGTCGACACGTCGTTCGTGCTGCCGCTCCCGCTGCCTCCGGGAGGCGGCTCGTTCGCGACCGACGTCTCCTACGACGTCCCGTGCGGCTTCATGGTCGATGCACAAGCGCTCGAGCTCGACCCGTGGGCCTCGAATGGCGTCTCGTTCACGAACGGGCTCGAGGTCGTGATCGGCGACTGATCGAGAGGTCACTGCGCGAGAGGTCGCTGCGTCCCCGAACGCAGCGTATCAGTACCGCCAGCTCCCGAGGTCGGCGCCGGCCGGGGCAGTTGACTGGATGCGCTGCACGATCTGGTCGACGTACATCAAGTTGTAGCGCAGGCGCGAGGTGGCATTGGGCCGCGTCGGGTCGCCGTTCCAGCAATGCTCCGCGCGCGCGCCGTACGCCACTTCGCCGCCGAATGGTGGATCGTGCGTGCTCTTCAGGAAGTCGTCCATCAAGTAGACGGCATCGTTCAGGAAGTAGTTGTCCATGGTCCCGCAATAGAGGTGGATCTTGCCCGTGAGCTTGGGGCCGACGGTCGCCCAGTCACGCTCGAGGATGTAGCGAAGGTCGTAGTGGTCGCGCCACCAGGTCGCGACCGCGGAATCGATGACACCGGTCCGCTTGTCCCAGATGCGCTTCGGGTAGCCGTCAGCGCCGCACGGGCTGAAGACGGACTCCCAGATGTCCCATTGCTGACCCGAGCGCGACTTGGTCCCGAGTACCAACTCCAGGTGATTCAGCTGCTCGAGCGTCATCGTCACCTGGTCGAGCCCCTTGCGCATGCCCGGCCGCGGAACGCGCGCGAACGGGCCCTCGTCGTAGTAGGCGTTGCGATGGGAGTAGAGGTCGACGACCGTGTAGGCGCGGAAGTCGATGGGATCGGGACAGGCGGCAAAGCAGCCGTTGTACTCATCGGGATAGAAGGTCTGGACCGCGAGCGCTTCCCAGCCGCCGGTCGAGCCGCCGTAGGTGAAGCGCGCCCAGCCGGCTCCGATGCCGCGGAAACGCCGCTCGATCTCGGGGATCAGCTCATACTGGATCGCGTCGCCGTAGGGGCCGAGGTTCTCCGAGTTGACCGCATAGCTGTCGTCGTAGTAGGGGTTGGCGTGCTGGATCTCGGCGATCAGGAGCCGCGGCATCGACGGCCCCGTCCATGCCTTGAAGAAGTCATAGGCGTACTCCTGCTGCAGCCGGTTGTATCCCGCGAGCTGGAACCGTTCGCTGAAGTCCGGTTCGAGGTCGGCGTCGGGTGGCGTCTCGCGAATGCCGTTGAACGTCGCGGGGAAGTGGCCGTGGAAGACGACCAGCGGATAGTGCGCCTCGGAATGCTGCTCGAATCCCGCGGGAAGGAGGACGCAGGCGCCGATCTCCACCGGTCGGCCCCAGAACTTGGAGAGCCGCTCGCTCTGGATCTTGATGTGTTTGATCCAGGGTGTGTCTTTCGCCGGCTCGATCGGCGCGATCTCCTGATCGAGCACGAGTGCAATGCGGCCGCCGGATCGTGGATCGAAGTGCACCTTCTGCGGTCGGCTGTGGAGGTTGCCGGGCTTCTTGCTCCACTGCTGGCCCTCGCCCATGTCGGGCGGCAGCTTCACCGTGTGTCCATCGGCACGATGGAACGTCTCGTAGCGATTGAGGAGCGCTTGTACGTACCAGTCGCCGGCCGGCACGTCGTGCAGCGATGCCAGCGGAAAGCCGAAGATCGAGTCGTCGAAGAGACGTTCGCTGCCGGCGGCCCACTCATCCACGTCGACGCCGAAGAGCTGGGCGCAGCGCACGTCGGGCACGATTTGCTCACGCGGCTCCTTGCCACTGTCGGCGGCCAGGATCAGGAGTAGTCGGCCATCGAGTGGCGCGCTGCTGCGTTCCGTCGGAAACGTGATCGAGAAGGTCGTACCAGCCGTGGATTCCTGCCCCACCGCCAGCCTGTTCGCAAGCAAGAGCAGTACACAGGTCAGCAGGCGAGAACCAACGATGGACATGGTGCGCCTCGTCGCGAAGTGTGGAGTCGTCGAGCGGCCACTCCCCTCTAATACCCGATCGCGCAACCATCCTTCCGGCTCTCGCTGGCGCCGTGGTAGACGCGGTTCTTCGCGTCCCAAAGGATTGCTTGGTAGCCACCGAAACCACCAAGGTCGATGCGTAGGTCGTGGCCGCGGCGCTTGAGTTCGGCGCACGTGCTCCACGGAGTGCCACTCTCGAGGTTGACCCAGCCGCCGGTCGTCATCTTCGGCGTGTCGTAGTCGGTCGAGCCTTCGTGCTGCCAGCGCGACGCGTCGCCGGCCTCCTGGAGGCCGAAGCCGAAGTCGACGAGGTTGGTGACGATCTGCACGTGGCCCTGCGGCTGCATGGCGCCCCCCATCACGCCGAAGCTCACATACGGCTCGCCGTCCTTCAGGATGAAGGCGGGGATGATCGTGTGGAACGGTCGCTTACCCGGGGCATAGACGTTGGCGTGACCGACCTCGAGGACGAAGAGCTCGCCGCGGTCCTGGAATCCGAAGCCGAGTCCCGGCACCACGATTCCGCTGCCCATCCCGCGGTAGTTGCTCTGGATGAGCGAGACCATGTTGCCCTCGCCGTCGGCGGTCGTGAGGTAGATGGTGTCGCCCTGGTCGAGCGCCGGGCTCCCCGGCTCGAAGGCGCGACCCGCGCGATCCATGCGGATCAGCTTGCGTCGCTCCACCGCGTACTCCTTCGAGAGGAGTCCCGTGACCGGGACCTTCACGAACGCCGGATCGGCATAGAACTTCGCGCGATCCTCGAAGGCGAGCTTCTTCGCCTCGATCATCACGTGCAACGCGTCGGCGCTGCCAAAGCCCATGGCGCGCAGGTCGAAGCCCTCGAGCACGTTCAGCATCTGCAGCGCCGCGATGCCCTGGCCGTTGGGTGGCAGCTCGAAGACGTCAAAGCCCCGGTAGTTCACCGAAACCGGCTCGACCCACATCGAGCGGTGCTCTTCGAGGTCAGCTCGGCGCAGCCAGCCGCCGTGCTCG
>CAYRQC010000222.1:0-11563 GCA_964426265.1 uncultured Phycisphaerales bacterium
CCGCCGCGCAACAAGATCGTCTACACGTCGCTCAACTTCCCGACCGTGATGTACGTCTGGGAGGCGCGCGCGCGCGATGGCGCCGTGATCCGCGAGGTCGCCTCGCCCGACGGGATGACCGTGCCGACGGAGTTGCTGCTCGACGCCATCGACGAGCAGACACTGCTGGTCCCGATCTCCCACGTGCTCTACAAGAGCGCCTGGCTGCAGGATGCCAAGGCGATCATCGCGAAGGCCCATTCGGTGGGGGCGATGGTCGTGCTCGACTGCTACCAATCGGCCGGTACGGTGCCGTTCTCGTTGCGTGAGCTCGACGTCGACTTTGCGTGCGGTGGCTCGGTGAAGTGGCTCTGCGGCGGTCCGGGGGCGGGCTGGCTCTACGTCCGGCCCGATCTGCGCGAGCGGCTCGAGCCGAAGGTGACCGGCTGGATGGCCCACGAAGCGCCATTCGATTTCGTCCCGGGTCCGATCCGCTACGCGAAGACGAGCTACCGTTTCCTGCACGGAAGTCCGGCGATTCCCGCGATGTTCGCCGCGCTCCCGGGCTACCGGGCGATCCGCGACATCGGCGTGACCCGCATCCGCCGCAAGTCGCTGCGCCAGACCGAGCTGCTCCGGAACGCCGCGCTCGCCCGCGGGCTGCGACCGACCTCGCCCGAGGATCCGGCTCGGCGCGGCGGCACGATCACGATCGACGCGACGCCGCTCCGTGATGGTGCGAAGGCCGGCGCGCTCGACGACCGGCTCGGGGCGGCGATCGTGAAGGCGCTGGCCGAGCGCGAGATCCTGGTCGACTTCCGTCCGGGTGCCGGGATCCGCGTCTCGCCGCACTTCTACAACAGCGACGAGGAGCTCCTGAAGTGCCTCGACGCGATCGTCGAGATCGTCCGGACGCGGGCGTTCGAGAAACACCAAGGCGGCGCGGCGTATTGAAGGCGGCGTGGACGGCGACCAGCGCGCGAGGTCCGGCATGAGCGACTTCCCCGATCGGTTCAACCTGGCGAGCTGGCTGCTCGACCACAACCTGCCGGCGCGCGCCGGCAAGGTCGCAATCCGGTCCGCCGAGCGCGAGCTCACCTACGGCGAGCTGGCTGCGGAGACGGCGCGCGTCCAGGCGCTGCTCGCTCGCCTCTGCCCGGAGCTCCACGAGCGCCGCGTGCTGATCGTGCTGCCCGACGTCCCCGAGCTGGCGACCAGCTGGCTCGCGACGATCCGCGCCGGCGCCGTCTTCGCGATGGTCAACCCGCGTCTCTCCACCGACGAGTACGCCTACTACCTCGCCTACTCGCGCGCGCCGATCGCGGTGGTGCACGGCGATGCGTGGCCGGCCTTCCTGCCGGCGGCGTGCGCTGCGAGCTTCCTGCGCGCGGTCGTGCTGGTCGGCAGCCGCGGCGTGGTGCTCGACGCCTCCGCGCCGGGCGGCGGCAAGCTCCCCTTCACCGTCGTCCCCTATGCAACGGGGATCGCCGGTGTCACTCCAGCGGCGCGCCCGTTCGACAGCCATCGCGACGATCTCTGCGGCTGGCTCTTCACGTCAGGGACTTCCGGCAAGCCCAAGGCGGCGCTGCACTACCACGCCGACTTCGCCTGGAACATCGAGCGCTACGCCAAGCAGGTCGTGCACATCGTCGAGAGCGACGTGACGATGGCGGTCAGCAAGCTCTTCTTCGGCTACGCGACCGGCACCAACCTGATGTTCCCGCTCGCGGTGGGGGCCACCACCGCGCTGTTCGCGGAGCCGAGCAAGCCCGAGGTGGTGGTCGCGCAGGCGCGCCGTTGGCGGCCGACGCTGCTCGCGGCAGTTCCGACCACGCTCTCCGGCATCCTCGAGCTCGATCGCGCGCTGGTCGCCGACGCCTTCCGCTCGCTCCGCCTCGTGATCTCCGCGGGCGAGGCGCTCCCGCCACAGCTCCTCACCGACTTCACGAGCCGCTTCGGCGTCGAGATCCTCGATGGCATCGGCTCGGCGGAGATGTTCCACATCTACATCTCGAATCGCGCTGGTGAGGTGCGCGCCGGATCGCTCGGCCGCCTGGTGCCCGGTTACTCCGCGAAGATCGTCGGCACCGATGGTCTGCCGCTGCCCGATGGCGAGGTCGGGACGTTGCAGGTGAGCGGCGAGTCGGCCGCGCTCGGCTACTTCCAGGACGCCGCGAAGTCGCGCGCCACCTTCAAGGGCGACACCTGCGTGAGCGGCGACCTCTTCCGCCGCGATGCCGACGGCCGCTTCTGGTACGAGGGGCGCGCGGACGACCTCCTCAAGGTCGCCGGCATCTGGGTCGCCCCGCGCGAGGTCGAGGAGTGGCTGCTCACCCACGCGGCCGTTCGCGAGTGCTGCGTCGTCGGCTGCGAGGACGAGCGCGGGCTGGTGACGCCGCTCGCCTACGTCGTGGTCCACGACGGGCAGTCGCCGGGCGCGGCGCTCGCCGCCACGTTGATCGATCACGTGCGCTCGAAGCTCGCGCACTACAAGGCGCCGCGCCGGATCGAGTGGCTCGCCGCGCTGCCGCGCAACGACCGCGGCAAGATCGCGCGCGCCGAGCTGCGGGCGCGCGCGAACCGGCGCGACGCGAGCGCGACCGGCGGAGCGGCCACGTGATCCAGCTCGGAAACGTCCCGTGGAGCGAGGCGGCGGCCGTGCGCGGCGGGCCCTGGATTGCGCTGCTCCCGGTCGGATCGACCGAGGCGCATGGACCCCATCTGCCGCTCGCGACCGATGTCGTGATCGCCGAGGCGATGGCCGGCGCGGCGGCGGCGCGTCTGGAGGCGGCCGGCCAGCGCGTGGTGCTGCTGCCGTCGATCGCCTACGGCGTGACCGAATGCGCCGCCGACTTCTTCGGGACGCTCTCGATCTCGCCGGCGACCGTGCAGGCGCTGATCGTCGATGTCGCCGCCGCCGTCCGGCGCGCCGGTGGCGTGCGGCTCGGCATCGCCAACGCCCATCTGGAACCAGCGCATCGCCACGCGCTGCGTGCCGCAGCCGAAGCGGCGACCGCCGCCGGCCTGCCGACGCGCTTCCCCGACATCGTTCGTCGTGCCTTCGCGGCGCGCCTCGGTGCCGAGTTTGAGAGCGGTGCGTGTCATGCCGGCTCGTTCGAGTCGTCGATCGTGCTGGCCGCGCGGCCCGAGCTGGTGCGCGAGGGACGGCGCCTGGCGTTGCCGGACAACCCGATCTCGATCGGCGCCGCGCTCGCCGCCGGCAAGCGGACCTTCCTCGAAGAGGGCGGCGTCGACGCCTACTTTGGTGCGCCGGCCGCCGCGAGCGCGGAGCAAGGTCGCGCGCTGATCGCCGAGCTCGGCGCAATCCTCGCCGAAGCGCTGCTGGCCGAAGAGTGAGGCGGAGTGCGATGGCGTTCACCACCCAGATCAAGGTCCGTTTCAGCGACGTCGATCGCGCCGGCATCGCCTACTACCCGCGCGTGGTGCACTGGTTCCACGTCGCGTTCGAGGAGTTCTGGGAGGGCTTCGTCGGCGTCCCCTACGCCACCGTGCTCGAACGGGAGAACCTCGGCTTCCCGTCGGTGAAGCTCGAGGTCGACTTCGTGCGGCCGACCCGCTTCGGCGAGCTGCTGACCATCGCGGTGGCGGTCGAGAAGCTCGGTCGCTCCTCGTCGACCTTCCGCTACGAGGTGTGCGGTCCCGCCGGCGAGTTGCGAGCGCGGGCTCACGTGACGGTGGTCTGTGTCGCGCTCGACACCCTGAAGCCGCAGCCGCTCCCCGACCGCTACCGCGCGAAGTTCGCCGCCGCGCTCGATCCGTCGGCGAGCTGAGCGACGGCGGTGGCTGAGACTCACGGCGACCGCGTCCACGAGGTCGGCGAGACGCTCGTCGCCGACGCGCCGCTGCGGCGGATCGAGCTCGACTTGGGTGCGGGCTCGCTGCGACTCCACCTCGATTCGGTCGTCGTCGAATGCTCCGGGATCGTGGCGACCAACGTGCTCGGACCGTGGGACGGAACGCCGGGAATCGTCGAGTGGCTCCGCGTCGTCGCCATCGAGGAGGGAGCGACCTGCCTCGAGCTGCGCGTGCGCTTCACGGTGGTGCCGCGCGTCTATCGGCTGGTGGCGCGAAGCGTGCGGGTCGTGCCGGCGCGGAACCAGCCGCAGTAGCTGCGACCGCGTCGGCTTTCAGTGCATCCCGGCCACGAATGACCGCAGCCAGAGCATTCCGATCACCAGCAGCGCCCCGATGATCAGGAGCTTCACGATCAGCTTGCGCGAGCGGTCGTAGCCGACATCCGCGTCGATGCCACCATTCGCGCCCGGCTCGGCCAGCAGCTCCATGGGGTCGAGCACGGTGCCGCCCGCCGCCTTTCGACGCGTGGGCGCGGCGTTGGTGCGTGCAGTGATCGGAGCTGCCGTGATCGGCCGCGCCGGGATCGTCAGCAGGGCGAGCCCGCTGCGCATCTCGCGCAGGATCGCACCGCAGCGCGCGCACGAGAAGATGTGGTTCAAGACGCTTTCGATCGGTTGATGGTCGGCGTCCCCCTCGGCGACGGCGAGCAGCGCGACCCCATCGGCGTGCACCACCGTCGGCAGCGAGCTCGCGGGCGGGTTCATGGGCGATGCGGTCGATTTCACTGCTCGTCTCCGGTCGCGGTCGTGATCGTTGGATCGATCAACGACCCGACCGGAGTTGAGAGGCAATCTTGGTGAGAACTCGAGCCCGACCACCGGATCGCTCAGCAACGGATCCGCGCGCCACAACCACAGACCTGGTAGCGGACGTCGACCCAGTACCCGGCGCACACTAGCACGGTCTGGAAGAGCGGGTGGCCGCAGTGGTCGTAGCCGACCACGCAGGTCTGGTAGACGGGGGCGACCCACTCGCGCTCGCAGACGTACTGCCAGCAGTGGTGGTGCACCGGGCGGCAGCGGCCGAGCTCGATCGCGAAGCGCGGCGAGCCGATGTGCAGCCGCGGTCCGCCGCACGAGCCGAAGTGGAACCGGATGTCGGGTGCCGCGTCGGCGGCCGGGACGGCGAACGCGAGCGCGGCAAAGGCGGCGAGCAAGGTCTTCATGGGTGGTCCTCCTGGCGGCGGAGGTAGGCCCTCGTGAGCCTCCTCGCGCCGCGGTCCACCGGAGTCTTGGCAAGCGGCGTTCCGTCGCGCGTGGCGCGCCGCATGGCTCACACGCTCAGCGGACCGTCTCGCGCCACGACTGCTTCTGGGGCACGATGCGCTCGCGCATCGCGTGCACCAGCTCGCCGACCTGCACCCGCGGCGCCCCCTCGCTTTCCAGGGCGTCGGGGATGCCGAGGCGGACCATCAGGTCGAGCTGCGAGTCATTGGTGACGCTGAATCGCCGCGTTCGCTGCGCATTGGCGGCCTCGACCGAGAAGCGAACCGCCCCCTCCGGCAAGCGAACGGCACTACGCATGACCTGGTCACCGACGAGGCGGGGCCGTAGCTCAAGCGTCCCGAGGTTTTCGCGGCGGATGCCAAGCAGGCCATAGCAGACGATGCCGTGATAGCTCGCCGCGCCCGAGCCCAATGGCAGCGCGAGCGCCCGGATCTGCTCCTCGAGCTGCGACTGCGCTTCGGCCGCCGCCTTGAGCTGCCCGCCCGTCAACAGGCCGCGCAGGACGAGGCCGTCACGCCAATCGTTGGCGCTCGCGCGCCGGCCCTTGAACGAGAGCTGCTTGGCCAGCAGCGCCGCCTGCAGCTCGTCGGTCAGCTCGAAGGCGAGGGCCGCCGCCGCGTCGCGTGGGTCGCCGCCGTCGGATGGCACGAAGCCATCGGGGCCGAAGCGGCCGCCTTCGCTCGTTGGTGCGAAGAGGGTGGCTGTCTGGGTCGTGGCGAGCTCGTTCGAGCGCGCCACGAGATCGTCCCGTGCGCCGATCTGTTCCAAGGCGCCAGCCAGCGCACGATGGGCGGCGGCGCGCGCGATCGCCGCCGACAACGCGGCGGGCGCCGGACGTGAAAGATCGCAGGCGTCGGCGTGGTCGAGCGCGCGCTCGAGCTTCGGGACCATCCCCAGGAAGCGATCGCCGTCGTAGACCCAACGCAACCAGCGGCACGCCCGCAGGACCGTGTAGGCGTCGGCCGCCGCCCGCTCGGCGTCGTCGGCCGCCGCGGGGAGGTCGCCGAGGATCGACCCGTCGTCCTCCTGCGTCGCGAGCAGCTGCTCGACCGCACCGCGTTCGTGCGCCGGAAACTGGAAGAGGGTGAAGGTGTCGCTCCAGTACGCCTCGGCCGATTGGGCCCCGCCCGGAGGGACGTAGCAGAAGCGTCGGCCGCGCCGGCGCATCGCGGCAAGCGTCGCCACCATCGACTTGCGGGTGATGAGCCCCATCGGCGTGGCGATGAGGTTCGGCTCGCTCGGGATCGTTCCCGCGATCATGGCGGTCGCGGCCCGGTCCTCGTCGCGATGGTCGAGCATGCTGGCAGCCAGATCCTCGATCGAATCGGCCTGCGAAGGGTCGTCCCCTCCTGGCTCGAAGCCGACGATCCCGCAGCGGACGGCCGGGCCGGCGATGCCGGAGAGCGTGCTGCTGCGCGCCTCGCTGTTGAGCCGTAGCGCGAGACCGACCGGTGCCGACTCGTCGCCGAGCAACGTCGCGTCGCTCGCGTAGATGCCGACCACATCGTTGCAGAGCAGCAGCTGATCGTCGGTGCGCACGACCCGCAGCGCGCCGCCGATCGCCGGAAAGAAATGGAGGTTCCAGGTGAGGTCGAACGACTCCCGGACCAACGCCTGGCCGAGGTCGAAGTAGAGCGCTTTGGCGTCCGACAAGCGCAGCGGCGTGGTGAGCGTCGGGGCGCTCAGCGCGATCTGCGTGTTCAGTTCCTTCATCCGGTCGTCGTCGTAGTCGGCGAAGCTGGTCGGGAAGAAGGCGCCGCTACGCCGTCCGGAGAGCGCGGCGACGGCGAGCGCCCCGGATCGGTTCTCGTTCTCGAGCGTGAGGTCGAGCTGCGCGGCGAGTGTTGGCTCGTCGCGATCGGCCGCGTACTTGAAGAGGATGCGGCTCAGCAGCTCGTGCTCTTTCGACAGCGTGCCGAGCGTGGCGAAGTTCGCGACTGCCAGTGCGAGACCGCCGGTGGTGGCGGCTGCCCGCGCCCGGGCTGCGGCGCCCGGGCTCGCGAGCCACGCCGGCCCGCGTTCGAGCCCCCGGCCACCGTCGCCACCACTGAACACGAGGTCGATCGTCGCCTCACCCGAACGGAGCGAAAGGGACGGCACCAGGAAGCGGGGTCCACAGCGCAGCATCGGATCGGCGGCGTAGCTGTCGTCCGCGGGCGCGAGTGGCTCGCCGGCGAGGGTCGCCTGCGCCGCAAGGCCGGGTCGACCGACCGACAGGAGCCAGGCACCCCCTTCAATCGTCTCGGGGAGGACGTAGGTGGCGCGTGCGCGCCGCCAGCGGGTGGTTCCCGCCTTGCCGTCGATGACCACCGGGCGGAAGCCGTCGTCGCCGCTCTCGGACTCGCTGGCGACCATGCGTGTCGGCCACAGCAGTCGTTGCGGCGGCAGGGCATCGCTCGGCAACGCGGCGCTGCTGTTCATCAGCAAGGACAACACGACTGCGATCATTCGAACCTCCGCGAGCCATCGCGTCTCTCGAGCCAAGCGTCGACCAGGCTCACTGGTTGTACCTCCACGCGTGAGCGAGTCGGCGAGTGACTCTCATCGGCTCGAAGCGGCTCATGGTTGCGCTCGCGTGAGCGCGTTGAGGAGGCACGGGATCGAGCGGTCGTAGCGGTGGCTGGTGCCGCGATGGCCGTCGTCGAACTCCTGATGATCGATCGGGATGGCGTGCGCGGCGCACTCGCGCGCGAACCGGCGTGCGCCGAAATGGAGGTGGTACTCGTCGCGCGTGCCGCAGTCGACGAAGAGACAGGCGAGCTCGCGCAGCGCCGCCGCCTCCGCCGCGACGCGCCGGATCGGGTCGAAGGCGAGCCAGCGCGCGAAAGTGGCGGGCTGGAGCTCGCAAGTGGTGGGGTCGAACGGGAGCTCGAAGCCATCGGGATGGTCGCTGCGCGGCGAGTAGGCGGCCGCCATCGCGAGCGTCGAGATCGTCGTGAAGTCGTCGCTGGTGCGCTTGCTCTTCGCGAAGAACTGCGCGAGGAAGGGCGCGACCCCGCCGCTCTGCGCGAGCACGTTGGCGCAGGTCGGGAAGTCGTGCGGGTAGCACAGCTCGAAGCCGAGGTCGCCGCTATGGCAAGCGAGTGCGCCGAAGAGCCCGCGATGGCGCATCGTCAGGTGGAGCGCGCCGAAGCCGCCGCTCGACTTGCCGAGGATCCCGCGGCCATCGCGGCGCGCGAGCGTCCGGAACTGCCGGTCGATCGTCGGGATGACCTCGTGCACGACGTGATCCTCGTAGCGCCCGAGCGCGCCCGAGTTCACGTACTGCGAGCCACCCAGGCGCGTACAGCAATCGGGCAGCACGACCAGCGCGGGTGGGCAGCCCGCCGCAAAGAGTCGCGCCAGGCGCTGGTCAAGCGCCTCGTCCCAACAGGCGCGCTGCAGCAAGGTCGCCCCGAAGCTGGCGAAGCCGGCGAGCAGGTAGAGGACCGGGTAGCGCAGCTCCGAGTGGTCGTAGTCCGGGGGCACGACGACCAGCAGGTCGCGGGCCGTCGGATCGTGGAGCGGGTTGCCGGCGAGAGCAGCGCTTTCGAGAACGAGCCGTTCGACGCGGAGCGGTGTCACTGGCGCTTGAGCCGGCAGCCCATCGGCACGTCAGTCGCGATCTCCGGCTGCTTGCCGTCGAGTGCGGCGTCGATCGCCTTCTTCAGCAACGCGTTCTTCGGTTCTGCCGGCTTGGGAGCGGCGCCCGCCGCCGGCCCTTCGGCCCCGAACGGGTTCTGGTTGTCGATCCGTCCCGAGTAGGCGATCAGGCCGTCGCGCCCGATCACGAAGCAGTGGGGCGTCACCTTGGCGCCGAAGGTGTCGGCGACCTTGTTGCCGGCATCGAGGTAGACCGGCAGGTCGAGCTTCTGTGACTCGAGGTGTTTCTTGATCGCGGCGGGGTCGCGCGTCTCGTTCTTGTCGGAATCGACGACCACGAACTTCACGGCGCCCTGCTTGGCGTAGTCCCGCACCAGCGCGTCGAGCGTCGGATTCCAGCGCTGCACCCACGGACAGGTGTAGGCCCAGAAGATGACGACGACGACGTTCTTGCTTGCCGCGTCGCCGCGCAGCTCGGCCGACGTCACCGTCTTGCCGTCGAGCGCGGCGAGCTCGAAGACGGGAGCTTCGCTGCCCGGCTTCTTCGGCTCGAGCTGCTGTTCACCCAGGGCGCCGCTCCCCAGCAACAGCGCCAACGCGAGCTTCCTCATGGCGTGTCTGCTCCAGCCTCCCCGCACCGGTATGAGCCCCTTCCGACGGGGAAGCAGCTTAGCTCCGTGAAGGGTGGGCGGTCGGCCGCGCGGCGACGCTTGAAATCATAGGGGTCGTGGTAAGGGAGACTCTGTAGCGCGATCTGTTGTGGTACGTCCGAACACTCCTACAATTGCGCCCCGTCGGGTCGATCGCGAGCGGTGAGAGCTCGATCGGGAATGTCGAGCGCACGGTCTTTCGCGGGTGGGTGATCGACCTCGTGGGGAGGGAGTTCGCCATGCTGCAAGCCGAGTCGCAGGACGGCGAGGGAGCGAGTCTGCTGCGGCTACTCGCCGAATCGCCGCAGGAGCTCGAGCGCGGCCTCAGCCTGCTCGAAGCCTCGTTGCGGATCACGCCGGACTGCGTGGTCGACCTGCTCTTCAAGCATCCATCGGGGCGGCTCGTCGTCGCGCTCGGGGAGAGTGGCGAGGGGGTGGCGCGGCTGCTCGGTCGCGCCGTCACGACGCTCGTCGAGATGCGTCGGATGCGGAGCCTGTTGGGGCGGTTGTTCCGACAGGAAGGCGTCTCGTTCGACCACGATCCACGGGTCATTGTGGTTGCGAGTCGCTTCTCCGACGCACTGCTCGACGCGCGTGATTGGCTGCACGCCGCCGGGATCGAGCTGGCTGAGGTGCGTCCGGTGGTGGTGGACGGCGTGCTACGGGTCGTGGTGGCTCGGGAGGTCTCGAGGCGGGCCGAACCGGTGCGGGCGGAACCGGTCCGGCCCGAATCGGGTCGATCCAGTGGCGATTCGCCCGCGGCCCCTCTTCCGCCGACTCCCGCCGTGGTACGCGCGGTGTCGCCCGCGAACGGAACGTCGGGAGGACGCACGGCTTCGTTCGCCGACGAGCTCCAGCGCAAGATCCGGCGCATCAGTGACGACATCGAAGAGGAGGTGGACGGCGGGCAGGCGCGCTTCCTGCTCCACGACCAGTTGCTCGCGACCATCACGGCGGGGGAGGCCGGGGCCGATCGCTGCGGGGTCGCCGTGGGAGACGATCCGGAGCGCCGCCGCACGGTCGCCGATCGCGGGGAGCTCAACGCCATTGTCGATGACATCGTCCGACGCTACTTCACACTGACGCGGCAGCTGGCAGCGAAGAGCCGCGTGGCACTGGTGGGGTCGGCGCAGCGGTGAGCGAGTCGGTGGATGTGAGTGATTCGGTGGAACGGGCGGAAGCGGGGCGGCGCGTCAGCGCGCGTTTCGTCTTGGGCTGCGTCGGTTGGGCCGTCGTGGCGGGGGCCCTCGCGCACGCCTACTCGCGCTCGGTTGCCCGGCGCTATGCAGCCGCATCGACCTCCGTGGCGGCGACCATCGACCTCAATCGCGACGACCAAGCGGTGCTCGAGCGGCTGCCCGGCATCGGTCCCACGCTCGCACAGCGCATCGTCTCCGAACGGACCGTGCACGGCCCGTTCGCCGGGTTTGCCGAGCTGCGCGAGCGCGTCGACGGCATCGGTCCGCGCGTGGAGCTGGCGCTCGCCGGGCTGGTCGCGTTCGGACGATGAATCGTTCCGCTCCACCGGCTCGATGAGCTACCGATGAGGCGCCCGTGATGTTGCCAGCGACCTACCCGTCGCCGCTCGATCTCGAGGCGCGGCTGCGCTCGTTTCTGGCCGAAGATCTCGGCAGCGGCGACGTCACCGCGGGTTGCTTCGTGCCGGCGAGTGCGGGAGCGACCGCGGTGCTCCGTGCGAAGGCGGAGGGCGTGGTCACCGGCGTTGATCTGGCCGAGCGGATCGTGCGCCTCCTCGATCCGGAGAGTCGCGGCGAGGCAGCGGTGGCGGATGGCACGCGCGTCTCATCGGGCGTGCCGCTCGTGACGCTGCACGGCAACGCGCGGGCGCTGCTTGGGGCGGAGCGCACCCTGCTCAACCTGGTGCAACGGATGTCGGGGATCGCGACGTTGACCGCGCGCTTCGTCGCGGCGGTCGCCGGCACGCGCGCGGTGCTCCTCGACACGCGCAAGACGGCGCCGGGGCTGCGCTGGTTCGACAAGCGGGCGGTCGCCGCCGGTGGCGGGCAGAACCATCGCGTCGGACTCTTCGACCAGGTGCTCGTGAAGAGCAACCACCTCGCTTGGGATCGGACGCGCGACGGCGGCCAGCGGCCGCTCGAGCGGGCGATCGCCGCTGCGCGCGCCCATGCGCCCGCCGGAATACGGATCGAGATCGAGGTCTTCGATGTCGAAGAGGCGGTGCGCGCTGCGGCTGCTGGTGCCGACTTCGTCCTGTTGGACAACTTCACG
>CAYRQC010000223.1:0-3728 GCA_964426265.1 uncultured Phycisphaerales bacterium
GGCCCGAGCAGCCCGAACAAGCTCCCCTCCCGCACGGCGAGCGAGAGGCCGCGCAACGCATCGCTCGAGCTGCCGCGATAGCGGAAGGAGAGGCCGTCGACCTGGATCACTCGTGGCAGCCGCGGCGACTCATCCCCCCGCCCCTTCCACGATCCCCCCGTCACACATCGGCCGCGGGTCGAGGAGCCGGTCGAGCTCGGCAGCGGAGAGCTTCGTCATCTCGAGTGCCACGTCCTTGAGCCGCCGCCCTTCCTTGTAGGCCTTCTTCGCGATCGCGCCGGCCTGGTCGTAGCCGATCACCGGATTGAGCGCGGTCACCAGGATCGGGTTCTGGTCGACCAGGTCGGTGATGCGCGCTCGGTTCACGGTGAAGCCGGCGATCGCCTTGTCGGCCAGCACGCGACCGGCCGCGGCCAGCAGGCGGATGCTCTCCAGCACGTTGCGCACGAACAGCGGCAGCATAACGTTCAGCTCGAAGACGCCCGACTGGCCGCCGATCGTGATCGCGGCATCGTTGCCGATCACCTGCGCGCAGACCATGCAGACGGCCTCCGGGATCACCGGGTTCACCTTGCCCGGCATGATGCTCGACCCCGGCTGGAGCGCGGGCAGCGCGATCTCGGCGAGGCCGGTGATCGGGCCACTGTTCATCCAGCGCAGGTCGTTCGCGATCTTCATCACGGCCACGGCGGTCGCCTTGAGCTGGCCCGACAGCTCGACGATCGAGTCCTGCGCGGCAAGGCTCGCGAAGAAGTTGCGGCTCTTCGTGAATGGGATCGAGGTGATCGTCGCGACGCGCGCCGCGAAGCGGGCGGCGAACTCGGGGTGGGCGTTCACGCCGGTGCCGACGGCCGTCCCGCCCATCGCCAGCTCTTGGAGGCGCGGCAGCGTCGCCTGGATCCGCTCGATGGAGAGCTGGACTTGGTGTGCCCAGCCGCCCATCTGCTGACCGAGCCGCAATGGCATCGCGTCCATGAGATGGGTGCGACCGGTCTTGACGATGTCGCCGTCGGCGGTCGCCTTCGTCGCGATCGTCGCCTGCAAGTGAAGCAGCGCCGGGATGAGCTGCTCGTGCGTCTCCTGCGCCGCCGACAGGTGGAGCGCGGTCGGGATCGAGTCGTTGCTCGACTGCCCCAGGTTCACGTGGTTGTTCGGATGAACCGCCTTGCCGAGCCGCCGGCTCGCGAGCGCCGCGATCACCTCGTTGGCGTTCATGTTGGTCGACGTGCCCGATCCGGTCTGGAACACGTCGATCGGGAAGTGCGCGTCGTGTTGGCCGACCTCGACCTCTTTCGCGGCCGCCATGATCGCCGCGGCGATCTCGGCGGGCAGGAGCTTCAGGTCGAAGTTCACTTCCGCCGCGACGCGCTTGACGAGCCCGAGTGCCCGTAGGAATGCTCTCGGCATCGGCTGCCCGCTGATCGGGAAGTTGTCGACCGCGCGCTGCGTCTGCGCACCGAAGAGCGCGTCCGCCGGGACGCGCACCTCGCCCATGGTGTCCTTCTCGATGCGAAACAGGTCGGCCATCGCGCGTCTCTCCGCACCCGAAAAACGGGCGCGATCGTATCAGCCGTCGAGCCGGCAGGCCCCCGGTCCGCGCGGGTCGCCGCGCCTGCCGCACGATCCCGAGCCGGACGGCGCGCCGTCGCCGCCTACTGCGCGGCCACCATCGACACTGCACCGTTGGCGTCGGTCACGGCGGTGGCGATCGCGACACCTGAGACGTCACGCAACACCGAGCTGCCCACCCCCTGGTCGACCCGGTAGGTTCCGACGACGTCGCCAGCCTCGAGGATCTCGACCTTGACCTGGCCGTCGGCCACTTTCTCGAGCCGCAGGTCGTGGATGTCATCGAGCTCGCTCGTCGCGACCATTCCGACCGGGTTGGTGCCGCTCCAGAACTCGACGGTGTTGAGGACGACGCTGTCGACCACGATGCAGATGCCGTAGACCGGGATCGCGCAGAGCAGGAAGACCCCCTCGTTCCCCCATCCCGCGCTGCAGCCCGGCCCTTTCTGCGTCCCGCAGACCTCACCATTCCAGGTGTGGACCTTCTTCGTCAGCGCAAAACTCCCGTAGCACCCGGTCGACAGCGACGCCACGGCCAACGCCAAGCCCCACTTCGACGAAATCCGCATGCCGCTCCTCCTCGCCAACCGTCCGCCACGATCGAAGCGCAGCGGACGCCGCCTGCCCGATGTCGCGGAGCTCGAGTTGGGACGAGGTGGCGTTCCCCCGCCCCGAAGGCAAGGGATCGTAACGAGGCGAGTCGCCGTTGAAGACGGCGCGCCATGGCGGCGCGCACCGCCAACCGATTGCAGCGGGCCCGCTGACCGCCACTCCTACTTCGCGAGCCGGCGCACCTCGCTCACCACCAGGTCCCCGATCTCGCTCGTCTTGTGGTCGCCCGCATTCAAGCTGCGAATTCGACCACTCGTGAGCAGGCCGCTGATCGCCGCCTCGCACGTCGCGGCGGCCGGCTTCTCGCCGAGGTAGTCGAGCATCATCCCGCCGGCGTTGATCGCGGCGAGCGGGTTGGCGACGTTCTGGCCGCGGTACTTGGGGGCGGAGCCGTGGATCGGCTCGAACATCGAGGTCTTGCCCGGGTGGAGATTCCCCGACGCGGCGATCCCGAGGCCGCCCTGCACCATGGCGCCAAGGTCGGTGAAGA
The DNA here is from genome assembly GCA_964426265.1 of uncultured Phycisphaerales bacterium. Classification (GTDB taxonomy): domain Bacteria; phylum Planctomycetota; class B15-G4; order B15-G4; family SIAN01; genus SIAN01. Next base: position 2,672 of record CAYRQC010000223.1, read on the forward strand.
TGTCACCGAAGATGTTCGGCATCACGGCGACGTCGAACGACTCGGGATTCTTCACCAACCACATACAGGCGGCATCGATGTAGGCGTGGTCGGTCTGGATCGTCGGGTACTCCCTCGCCACCTCGGCGAAGGTGCGCGTCCAGATGTCCTGCGGGCGGACGGCGTTCGCCTTGTCGACCAGTGTCAGCTTGCGGCGCTTGCGCGTCTTCGCCAGCTCGAAGGCGTAGCGGATCACCCGCTCGCAGCCCTTGCGCGTGTAGAGCATGGTCGCGATCGCGATCTCGTCGGGCGTCCCCTCCTTGAAGATGCCGCCGATGCCGGTGTAGGCGTCCTCGGTGTTCTCGCGCACGACGACCATGTCGACGTCGGCGGGCTTCTTCTCCTTCAGCGGGCAGAAGCGCTCGTCATAGAGCTTGATCGGGCGCAGGTTCACGAAGAGATCGAGCTTGAAGCACAGGTTGCCGATGATCGCCCGCTCGAGAAGGCCCACCTCACAGCGCGGGTCGCCGATTGCGCCGAGATAGACGGCGCGCTGCTGGCGGTACTCGTCGAACGCCGAGTCGGGATGCGCCACGCCGGTCTTCAAGTAGTGGTCGGCGCCCCACGGATAGCGGGTGATCTTGAGCTGGAAGCCGTAGATCTCGGCGAGCGCGCCGACGACCCGCATCCCCTCTCGGATGACCTCCTCACCGATCCCGTCGCCGGGAATGACTGCAATCGAGTATTCGCGGGCCACTGTCGTCTGCTCTCCCTAGGTTCTGCTGAGGTAGTTCGGTCGCAATGGTTCTGCGGCGGTCGTTCAGCTCGCGCGCTCGATCAGCAGGGCGATCCCCTGCCCGCCGCCGATGCACGCCGAGGCGATGCCGTAGCGCTTGCCGGTCCGCGCGAGCTCGTGCAACAGCGTGAGCGTGAGACGCGTCCCCGTCGCGCCGAGCGGATGTCCAAGCGCGATCGCCCCGCCGTTCACGTTGACCTTGCTGCGATCGAGCCCGAGCTCCTTCTCCACCGCGAGATACTGCGCCGAGAAGGCCTCGTTGATCTCGAAACGGTCGATCTG
>CAYRQC010000224.1:0-3251 GCA_964426265.1 uncultured Phycisphaerales bacterium
GCGCTTCGCCGCCGGCCACCGCATCGGCCTGCAGGTCACCAGCAGCAACTTCCCGCGCTTCGCCCGCAACCTCAACACGGCCGAGCGCAGCAACACCGCTCCCGAACCCAAGCCGGCCGCGCAGCGCGTGCTCCATGATGCGGCGCACCCATCGAAGCTCACGCTGTGGCTCGTTACGGACGAAAAGTAGCCGCGGGAGAGACGACGATCGGCGAGGAGTTGCAGCCCATTCCAGGTCAGCGGTGGTTTGCCGAGGGTCCGGCGAGCCAAGCGCGTGGCGGCGGCGCCGCACGTTCGCGGCGCCTCTTCCTCGTCCTGATCGCGATCGCCTGCTTCGGATTCGCGCTGCGACTCGGCGTCGCCGCGAAGTTCCAGGGCCTCTCCGCGCCCCCCGACGCCGAGAGCAATCCTGACCAGCTCGACTACGAGGAGTTCGGCTGGCAGCTCGCGCACGGCGGCGGCTACACGCTGAAGGATGGCACGCCGACCGCGCGTCGCCCGCCGGGGACGTCACTCGCTCTCTATCCGGTCTACCTGCTCTTCGGTCGCGACTGGGCCGCCGCGCGCGTCTGGTTCTGCGCGATCTCGGCCGCCACCTGCCTCTTCACCGGGCTGCTCGCCGCCGAGCTCTTCGGCGCACTCGCCGCCATCATCGCGGCGGCGCTGCTCGCGCTGCTGCCCGGCCATTTCTACTACGCCATGCACTTCCTCTCCGAGGTGCCGTACGGGCTCGCGATCACCGCGGCGTGCTGGCTCGTGGTGCGCGGCCTGAAGCGCGGCGACGGCATACCGCCGCTGCGCAGCGTGATCGGCACCGGGCTCCTCTTCGGCTTCGCGCTGCTCACGCGGCCGCAGGTCGCCTTCGCCGGCCTCTTCGCGCCGCTCGCCGCGCTGGCGTCGTCGCCGGCAAATCGCGGCGCGCGGCTGCGCCAGGTGCTCCTCGTTGGTGTGACGACGCTCGCGCTGGTCGTCCCGTGGATCGTCCGGAACGAGGTGGTGCTCGGCAAGGCGACGCTCTCGACCATCGGCGGCTTCACGTTCTGGGGCGCGAACAACGCCGTCATCGCCGCCGATCCGGCGACGGCTGGCTCTTGGATGCCAGTCGAGCCGCTGATCGATGCGAGCCACCCGCTCGACGGCACCGAGCTCGAGAACGACGCCGCCTGCTGGCGCTACGGCCTCGAGTTCCTGAGGAGCAATCCCGGCGCGATCCCGCGGCTGTTGGTGATGAAGCTGGTCCGCCATCTCTCGCCGTTCCGGATCACGAGCAATCGGGCGGTCTACTGGAGCTTCGCCCTCGCGTGGTTGGTCGTCGGACCGCTCGCCGTCATCGGCGCGTGGCTCGGGCTGCGGCGCCTGCGCGCGGCGACCTTCGTCGTGCTGGCGCCGGCGCTCTCGACGCTGACGACCGCGTTGATCTTCTACGGCTCGATCCGCTTCCGCGACGCCGACGCACCGCTCTACGTCGTGCCGGCGGCGGCGGTGATCGCGATCGCGATCCGGAAGGTCTGGCCGCGGATCGCTCGCCGCTGACGCCGACGTTGGTCAGGGCCCGAGCCGGCCGGCTGTCCCTTCAGTCGTGGTCCGGCTTCGCAGCGAAGCGGATCCGTTCCGAATCGACCGCCTCGTCCCAGCGAGAGCCGTAGCCGATGTAATGGATCCGCCATTCGCTGCCAACTTCGCCGAGCATCACCGCGGGATACCAGGCGCTCTTCCACTCGACCATGCAGGCGCGCGCAACATCGAAGTCGGCCGGCACCGCGCACATCTGCGACGCGGCCTTCCAGTCGTCGGGCATCTCGGGCCACGTCGGGTACGCGACGCGATGGAACGGTGCCTCGACCGCGACGACTCGCGCCGGCACCACGTCGGGGCCGAGCTCGACGCCGACGACGGTGTCGACCGCGAGCATCTCGCATGCAATCGGCGCGATCGCCCCGACGGGAAGCTCGACGTCCTCGTGGGTCGCGTAGTCGTAGCGACGGACCAGCAGCTCATCACGCGCGGTCAGCCCGACGACCCGACCGACTCGTTCGTGGTCAGGGTCGGTCCAGACGTGATCGCCCAGCGCAAACGGGAGCGCAAGCTGGCGTTGGCGCGCGGCAGCACGCAGCCGGGAGGCGTCGGCGCTCGCGACCGATGGGCCGAGGACGAAGTCGGGGCCGATTCCTACGCCGTCTGCCGCGGAACGCTGCGTCTCGCGCCACGCCATCGCCGAGCGGACCGCGCCGTCGAGCTCACCTCGCTCGACCGCACCATCGCCATCGCGATCGAGTGTCGGGTCGCCGCCGAACGCCTCGATCAGCGTCTGGGTGAACGTCCAGTTCCCGGTCGACGTGCTCTCGGCCACCACCGAGGTTGCGCACGCCGCCTCGAAGCCGGCGGCGCCGACCCGCTGCACGTCGTTGCCAAGGAGCCCGGAGAAGCAGCAGTCGGCGAAGAGCAGGACGCGGCGTCCCTCGAAGTGATCCTCGACGATGTCGGCGATGCGATCGATGCGGAAGCCGTCTTCGGAGCCCGTCATGTCGTAGTTGGCGAAGCAACCGCTCTCGCCGACGCGCGTCCCGTGCCCGGCGTAATAGAAGAGGAGCGTCGACTCCGGCTCGGCCGCGCTCGCCGCCTCGATGAGCTTCGCCTCGATCTGCTCGCGCGTCGCCGCTTCGTCGAGCAGCAGGCTGAGATGGTCGGCGGGAACGCCGCGCGCGAGCAGGGTCTGTGCAAACAGCGCGTCCTGCCGTTCCTCCTTGGCAAAGGAGGCGAAACCGCGGTGCTGCCACTCGAGCACGCCGACGACGACCGCACGGCAGCTCGCCGGTTCGAAGGCGTCGGTTGCCGTGGCACACACTGGAAGCTGGAAGAGGGCCGGGGAGAGAGCTTGGAGCAGACCCGGCAAGTGCATCAGCATGGTCGACTCGATCTCACGCGACGGGAGTGGAGCCGGCCGAATCGCAAGGCGATTGTAGGCCGCCGCGGCGCCGACTTCTGCCACGGCCGTCTCGCTACCGAATCGCGCCCAGATGCCACTCCCCGAGGTGGAGATCGTCCTCGCCCGCGGAGAGCTTGCGGCGCGCCAGCACCACCTCGCATCCGTGGGCGTACATGCTGCGTGGATCGCGCAGACCCAGCACGACCTCGCAGGCCGTGGACGGGATTCGGGGCAGCTCGAAGGTGCCATCCGGCGCCACGACGACCCGGCTCTCGGAGTCCCGTTCGTCGTCGCCATTCGCGAGCTCGGCGGCCAATGCCGGCGG
>CAYRQC010000225.1:0-2756 GCA_964426265.1 uncultured Phycisphaerales bacterium
ACCAAGCTCGTCCACTCGCGCCCCGATCGCCCGCGCTTTGGCGATTACACCCCCTATCCGTTCTTCCTCGGCTACGCGGCGACCTATGCCAAGCAGGCGACCCGCGCCGAGGTCCTCTTCCGTGACAGCATCGGCCTGCGCGACTCCTACGACACCTTCTTCCGTCATCTCGACGCGATGGCGCCCGACCTGATCGTGATCGAGACCGCGACGCCGAGCTGGGATCACGACGCCCGGCTGATCCAGAAAATGCACGCGCGGCTGCCGCGAGCCGGGATCGTCATCGCCGGGCCGATCACCTCCACGAAATCGGCGGAGATCCTCGCCGAGCATCCGGTGATCGCGTGCATCCAGGGCGAGTACGAAAAGGGCGTCGTGAAGGTGATCGAAGGGGCGCGCGGTCTGCTCGAATCCGACCTGCTCACCGTCGCGGAGATGAACAGCGCGCCGTTTCCCTGGTACGACGACGCGCACGCCCACCTCTACTCCGACTCCAATCCGCGCGGCCAGCTCTTCCCGCATGCCCAGGTCTGGTCGAGCCGCGGCTGCCCCTTCAAGTGCATCTTCTGCGTCTGGCCGGCGACCATGACGGGCAACGATCCCGATGGCACGCGCGTGCGGACCGTTCGCTACTACTCCGAGCAGTACATGGAGGGCTTCCTGCGGGAGATCGTCGGACGCCACAGCTTCAAGTCGATCTACTTCGATGACGACACGTTCAATCTCGGCTCGACGCACGTGCGCCGCATGTGCGCCGTCATGCGCCGCCTCGGGTTGCCGTGGTCGGCCATGTGTCGCGCCGACACCATCAAGCTCGAGGTGTGGCGCGAGATGGCCGACGCGGGCTGCTTCGGGGTGAAGCTCGGCTTCGAGAGCGGCAACCAGTTCGTCGTCGACAAGATCGTCAACAAGCACCTCGATCTCGACTTCTCGCGCCAAGTGGTCCACGAGATCAAGCGGCTCGGGATGACCGTCCACGGCACCTTCACCTACGGGCTGCCCGGCGAGACCCACGAGCAGCGGCTCGACACCAAGCGTTTCATTGCGTCGCTGCCCTTCGACTCCACGCAGGAGTCGGGCACCGCCGAGATCGAAGGCACGCCACTCCACACGCTGCGCACGACCGGCCACCTCGCGGGCTACGAAGGCGCCAACATCGACAAGGACTACCGGCGCGAGTCGGATGGGAACAAGAAGTTCCAGGCGCTCGCCCGCGAGCTCCAGGAATCCTGAAGAGTGGCCGGCACGACCTACCTCATCACCGGCGGCGCCGGATTCGTCGGGTCGAGCCTCGCGCTGGCGCTGCGCGAGGACCATCCGGGCGCGACGATCGTGGCCCTGGACAACCTGAAGCGGCGTGGCTCGGAGCTTGCCGTCGCGCGGTTGCGTGGTGCCAACGTCCAGTTCATCCATGGTGACGTCCGCTGTCCGGAGGATCTCGCGCGGGTCGGGCGGGTCGACGTGGTCATCGACTGCGCGGCGGAGCCGTCGGTCCTTGCCGGTTTTGGTGACGAGGCCGAGATCCTCGTGCGCACCAACCTGGTGGGGACACTCAACACACTGGAGCTCGCGCGCCACCACCACGCGGTGGTGGTCTTCCTCTCGTCGAGCCGTGTCTATCCCCACACCAAGCTGCGCGAGCTCGGGCTGCGCGAGACACCGACCCGTTTCGAGCTGGAGCCGGGGCAGCGCGTCGCTGGCGTCGGACCGAAGGGCGTCGGCGAGGCATTCCCAGTCGAAGGCGCGCGCACGCTCTACGGCACCTCGAAGCTCGCGTCCGAGCTGCTGGTCGCCGAGTACGCCGAGGTCTATGGACTCGATGTGGTGATCGACCGTTGCGGTGTGTTGGCGGGGCCGTGGCAGATGGGCAAGGCCGATCAGGGCTTTGTCACGCTCTGGGTGGCGCGCCACCTGCTTGGCGGGCGACTCGGCTACATCGGGTTCGGAGGCACCGGGAAGCAAGTGCGCGACGTGCTCCACGTCCGCGATCTCTGCCGGCTCGTGCTGGGGCAGCTCCGCGCACTGCCGCGCAACCGCGGCGTGACCCTCAACGTGGGCGGCGGAGCGCAGAACAGCGTCTCACTCCTCGAGCTCACCGATCTCTGTCGCCATGCGACCGGCCGCTCGATCGACCTTGGCCGGGAGCCCGCGACGCGACCGGGCGATGTGCCGTGGTATGTCACCGACCATCAACGAGTGTCGGAGCTCACGGATTGGATCCCACAAACCTCGGTGACGGCGATCGTCGAGGAGACGACCGCCTGGATCAAGGAACATCGCGACCTCGTGGCGCCGGTGCTGACCTGAAATCGGCTCCGGGTCCGTCCGTCAGGAGAGTTCATGGAGATCGCCCTCGTCACCGGTGCTGCCGGCCTCATCGGCTCGGAGGCGGTGCGATTCCTGTCCCAGAAGGGGCTGCGCGTCGTCGGGATCGACAACGACCTGCGCCGCCACTTCTTCGGCGACGAGGCCTCGACCGCGTGGAATCGCCGGCTGCTGCTGGAAGAGGTGCCGGGGTATCGCCACGTCGACTCCGACATCCGCGATACACCTGCGATCGAACGCCTCTTCGCGGAGCTCGGCGGCGATGTCCGGCTGATCGTGCACTGTGCCGCACAGCCGTCCCATGATTGGGCCGCTCGCGATCCCGCTCTCGACTTCGGCGTCAACGCGCAAGGAACGCTGATCCTGCTCGAAGCCACGCGCCGCCACTGCCCTGGCGCCGCGTTCGTCCACCTCTCCACCAACAAGGTCTA
>CAYRQC010000226.1:0-6483 GCA_964426265.1 uncultured Phycisphaerales bacterium
CCGGAGCGAGGTCGTGACCCTCGTGCCCGGTCTCCAGGTCGAGGTCGAATCCGTTCAGGCGATGTTCCAGATGGCGCGCGACGGCGTCGGCTACCGAACCATCGCGCTGTACATGAACGACACCGGCATCCCCTCGCCCGACGCCACGCGACGGCGCACGATGGTGTCCGTTCCTGGTCGGTGGACCGCGACGACCGTTCGCGCGCTGCTCCTGAATCCCACGTACGCGGGCGACGCGGTCTGGAACTGCCATTCATCGCCGAAGTTCCACCGCCTCGAAGGCGACAAGATCGTCCAGGTCGACGAGTTCGAAAAGAACCGCCATCGACGGAACCCCAAGGCCGATTGGGTGATCGTCCGCGACGCGCATCCTGCGCTGGTCGAGCGGAGCCTGTTCGACGCCGTGCAGCAGAAGATCCGATCGCATCGCTCGATGCCGCGCGGCCGCGTACGCGATTACCTATTGACCGGGCTGATCACCTGCACGAACTGCGGCGACATCATGCTCGGCACGGCGCGAACGCGACGAAAAATGGTCGGCGGGAGCGAGAAGGTCTACGTCGACCCGATGTACGTCTGCGCCGCCACGCTTCGCGCCAAGGATCGCTGCCGGCGAGTCGGCCTCCCACGCGACGCCTTCGAGCGCACCATCCTGAAGATCCTCGACGAGGAGCTGTTCCGCCCGGAGGCGCTGGCGCGGCTCGAGCAGCAGCTCCGCCTCCAGGTCGCGCGTCGCAGCGCCGGTGACGCGAACGACGGCATCCCCGCCCTCGAGCGCCGCGCACTCGACCTCACGAACCGCGTCGCGGGAGGTGCGCGGCGCCTGCTCGAGGTGGACCCATCCCACATTCCCGACGTGCAGTCGGCGCTCGCGGAGCTCAAGGAAGATCTCCAGCGCGTCCACGCGACTCTCGCATCGAAGCGGCACGCGACGAGCCTGGCTGCCGATGGCGAGCGCGTGATCCGCGAGACGCTGGCTACCTTCCACTCGATGGCGAGCATCCTGCGCGACCCGACCTTCCCGCTCGAACGGCGTCGAGAAGTCCTGCGCCGGCTCCTGCCGAAACGCGACGGCGTGCGCCCGATCTGCGTCTACATCGATCCGGTCGCACCACCGGGTTGGCGCAAGGCGCTGAAGCGCGTTGTCGTGCGCCACTTGACGGTCAAGGACCCGAACCACGGGGACGCTGGGTTCGGCAAGATGGTGTCCCCGGCGGGAATTGAACCTGCGACCTCCTGTTTAGGAAACAGGCGCTCTATCCAACTGAGCTACGGGGACACGGCTGCGCGGCGCACTCTAGGGTGGCGAACGGTGCGGCGAAACGGATCGGAGCGTCACGCGAGCGGGAGCGCGACGCTATGGGGTATCGACCCGCGGCCGCCGGCCATGGGTTCGTCGCAACTGGAGCCGCAAAGTGGTCGATCGTCATGGTGAGGGCGGTCCGTCGCCGTCCGGCGCCATCGGACCACTCTCGCGGATCGCGCTGCGCGCGCAGGCGAAGGATCCCGGTGCGCTCGAAGCGCTGACCCGCGAGCTGTCGCCCTACATCCTCTGGTCAGCCAGGACCCACCTGACCCCCGCGATGCGCAGTCGATTCGAAGCGCGCGACCTCGTCAGCCTCGCCTGGATCGCGATCCTCGAGAACTTCCCCGACCTGCACATCGAGGGCGATGGACCGCTCAAGGCGTGGGTTCGGCGGCTCATCATCAACAAGGCGATCGATGCCGAACGATCGCTCCACCTGCAGAAGAACGATGTCGGCCGCGAGCAGTCGCTCGATGAGCTGATGCGCGGCGACGATCGCACCATGCCCGCCGCCCTGAGAACCGGCGACGACGAGCAGCTCGACCGCATCGAGGCGAGCGCTGAGCTGGCCCGCATCCGGAGCTGCCTCGACACCATGCCGCCCGAGAAGGCGGAGACGGTGTGGCTCATCGACTTCGATGGCTGCACGTACGCCGAGGCCGCTCGGCTCCTCGGAGAGCGGGAGTCGACCGTCCGCATGCGCCATGGAGCAGCGAGGGCCCGGCTCGCCAGGATCCTTTGCAAGCCGGACCGGGAGTGATCGGAGCTGGCTCCGCGGCCGACGTGAGGGTTGCTCGAGTTGCCGGCGTCAGCCCGCGCTGCCGCTCAACAAAGAACGAGCAAGATCCCACCCTGCTCGTTGCGATAGATGCAGTAGCGATGACCACCGATCGTGATGTAGCTGTCGAACGTCCACCCCGGCGGGCATGGTGCCTCGGCCGCGGCGCCCACCACGTGCCGGTGCTTCTTGACGCGCCCCTTCAGTGTGACCGGGAGGAGCTTGAACGCGCGCGGCAGGCTGAACTTCTTGCGCTTCGTTGATGCCGAAGCCTTCGTTTTCCGCTTTGCCACTTCGATCTCCGTTGGTGAAGCAACCGTGTCGATCGAGCCCGGAAAACGCGGCTCGTGATCCTGGACAAGCCTACTGGGACGAGCTGAAGGCGGGAAGCAGTCGCGTCTTCACGCAACGCAGCCCGGTCCATGGTAGAGGCGACATGCTGCTGCGGTCGACCACCATCATCGGACTTGCCGTGCGCGGATTTCGGCTCGCGGTGCTGTAGTTCTCACCCCGCAAGGAGTGCAGATAGGTGTCGACGAACACGTAGGTGGCCGCGCCGTCATCGGCGCTCCAGACGCCGGCGACGTCCTCGACGAACTCGCTCACGTTGTCGGCGAGCCGATAAACCGGATCCCCGTCCTCCGGCGGTGTCGCACCCCCCCTGAAGAGCTGCGAGTCGACGTCGACTTCGATGTAGTCGTCGAAGTGCGGTTCGATCGGGGTCGCCGCTGGTCGATCGCTCGTTCCGATCACCGAGGCGATCGGCGCGCCGTCAGCTCCGACGATCGAATGGCGAGTGTCGATCGCTGCGGCAAGCGCTTCGGCACCCCATGGATAGCGTCGCCCCTCGCTGCCGTAGGCCACCCGAACCCACTCGACGTCGGTCGGCAGCCGCTTTCCCGCCCAAGAGGCGTAGAGCATCGCTTCGGACCAGGGTGTTTCGTGAACGGGGTGCCGCGCGATCGCCGCATCGACGCGGCCGCTGTCATCCATGACGAAGCTCGGGCGCCCGATCGGGCAGGCGCCGTCGAACCAGGAGCCCGCGTGCGCCAAGACATCGGCATAGAAGGCACCCCACTCCTCCTTCGAGGTCTCGTAGGGGTCGATCCACATCTCGGCGACGTCCACTTCCGACTCAGGGGCACCCTCACCGATCTGGTAGCGGATCGTCGTCGCCGGGCGGTACGCCATCCCACGGAGCACGGTTTCGGTGTCGCGCAGGAACACCACCTGGATGCCGAGGTCCTGCTGAGGAAGCGCCATGAGTCGCAGCTCGCCATGGCGGCCCGACGGGCGATGGACCACGGTGAGGCGCCATTCGCCGGCCGCCAGCGTCAGAGCGCAGGGGACCGGACCGTCGTGCACCTGGCTCGGCGCCGACAGCGGCCCCATCGACGCGTTCATGCACTGGGCGAAAACCTCGGCGGAGGCGACCTGCTCTCCGCCCGCATCGAGGTCGACGACCCGCAACTGCAGCTTCGCCTGCTGATCGGCCGCCGACAGGAGGCGCGCGAGTGCTTCCGGAATCTCGGGATCACGCCGGACGCGCCGGAGAAACGCCGGCGCGGCTGGAGAGCACGTGACGGCACGCGCAAACGGGCTGCTGACGAACTGTGGAGTGGCCCTTCGCGCGGTCGATGATGCGGCGGTTCCCGGCGAACGTTGACGGAGATGCAAGAGCTTCAGCGGCGCGGGTGAGGTCCCGGACGCTGCCCGCGTCTCGATGGCCGCGATCGATGCAATGACCTCGTTGGAACATCGGCGATCCTGCACCGACGCTTCCGAAGAGCGACAGATGGAGGTGGCCAGCTCTCCCGACCCGTTGAGAAGCGCGACCGATTCATCGAACCGTTCGAGCAGCCGCTCGAGCTCTGGTTGAACCTTGGCACCCGGTTCCTGCTGTGGAAGCTGCTCGATTGCCTTGCACAGCGCAACCACATCGGTCTGCCACTTCTTGTTTTCAGCGTTCCTGAGAAAGCTGGCGACCTCGCGCTGCACCACCATCGACAGCGCTGCCTGATCGCGGATCCGTTCCTGGGAGGTCACGGCGGGATCGGTGGTGCCAGAATCCGTGATTGCCCAGCGAACGATCCATCCAGCTCCCCCGACCAGCGCGACCAGCAATGCGGCCGCGGCGGCCCGGGTTCGCCACCACGGCGCGATGCGAACCGCCACCGGCTGCGCTGGCACGCGGGAAGCGATCGTCTCGGGCGCCAGCAGGGTCCGGCACAGACCGTCGTACCGCTCGATCCCGCGACGGAGAGCCGCCAGCTCGGTGACGAGCGCCGGATGCGCATCACCGAGCTGCGTCCACTCCACATCCGCCAGCGGCAGGGATGGCGTCGGGCGTGACGCCAAGTGCTCCGCGAGCAGCCGCTCGGCAGCTTCCATCGGGCCATCTGGCTCCGTGCGGCCGTCAAGCGAGCCGTCCGTTGCGTCCTCCGCACGGCCGTCCCTGCTCGCTGGCGCCCCTTCCTTGCCGGTCCGGTCGTTCCGGCCTACCCCGCCGTCGTCCAGGGTCACCCCATTCACCCCTTCTTCACTACTGCGAAGCACCGGCGTGCCACTGATTCGCACGCCAGTGCTTCCAGGTCAACCCAACTGGTCGGTCAACCCAACTCCTGATCGAGCCTCACGCTCTCCGTTACGTCGGAAGCACCGCTTGCTCGGCGCTACCCTCGAGAACCCCTCAAACTAAAGGAACGAAACGGCACCTCGAATCCGCAAGGTCTTTTTCAAGAAAATCTGCGCCTCGACTGGAGCCCAGAAGATGTGCTGGTTCCGATCTCGATCGTCCTCGCTGCTGGTGGTAGTCACGCTGCTCCTTGCTGCGCCCGATGGACGCCCCCAAGGGATGCCGCCGCCGAGCAAGGCCGAGAGCTGGATCTCTCCGCACAACCAGAAGCGGCTCAAGATCGGCTGGGACGGGCTCCCGGAGTGGAAGCAGAAGAAGAACCCCGATGGCACGACGACGGAGCCGAAAGCGCCGTGGCCGTTCCTGCTCTACGTCAAGGACGTCGACAGCAAGGAGTCGCAGAAGATCGCCTCGGTGGTGTTCGGTGACAGCCGCGTCTCAATTGCCGCGTCGCTCGTCAAGTTCATCCAGATCACGCCCGACAAGGCGGTCGACCTCCCCTACCTGAAGACCGTCAACGGGATCAAGGACCCGTCGCTCCTCGTTCTCGACCGCGACTTCAAGCTGGTCGGGATCGTCAATGAGTGGAAGAACTTCGACGACAAGGGAGCCCTGGCACCGCTGCAGAAAGCGGTGGACGCCACCTATCCCCTGAAGCTCGCGGCCTACGTCAGCGAGATGGTGAAGCTGATGCAGGAGGCGGAGAAGAGCTGGAAGCAGGAGGAACGGATCGCCGAGCTGCAGCGCAAGGCGGGCGATGCCGATCCGGTGAAGCAGAAGGCGCTCGACGAGGAGTGCGACAAGCTCGAGAAGGAGATCGCCGACGCGACGGCGGACATCGACCGGCGCGAGGCGGAGCTGCGCGCGCAAATGGTCGTGAAGCAACCGGAAGCCGAGGCGGCTCCGACGACGTTCGGCAGCGGCCGCGGGAAGCGCAAGCTCACTCCGCAGGAGCTCGAGGCGATCGAGTCGTTCCGCGAGTTCTCGCGCAATGACAACCCGATCGTGCGGGCGGCGGCGGTCGAGGACCTCGGCTCGATCGACAGCGGTTTGATGGTCGATTTCATCCTCGGCGCCTGCAATGACGTCGACTCGCGGGTGGTCGAGGCGGCCGGTCGCGCGCTCGGGAAGATGAAGTCGGACGAGTCGCTGGTGGCGCTGGTCGCCGGGCTCGACCACGCGAACCCGAAGGCGCGCGCCGCGGCCGCCTTCGGCTTCGCGCACCTCACGCGGGCGTGGCCGCCGGCGATCCCCAAGCTGCTCGCAATCCTGCGAAGCGGCGACGACGACCAGCGGCGTGCGGCGATCCAGGCGCTCGCGAACATGAAGGACCCGTCGACGGTCGACGCGCTGGTCGAGGCGATGAGCGACAAGATCCCGGCCCTGCGCGTGATCGCCGCGGAGGCGCTCGGCGAGCTCAAGGCCGAGAAGGCCGTGCCGCAGTTGCTCGCGCAGGTCGTCAGCGCCAACGACTGGACGCTGCAGAAGGTGAGCTGCGAGACGCTCGCGAAGATCCGCAGCAAGGAGTCGATCGAGCCGCTGCTGGCGCGCTTCGAGATCGAGTCGGGCGTGCTGGTCGAGGCGATCTACAAGACGCTGGTCGCGATCACCGGCGAGGACTACAGCTACGACGCCAAGTTCTGGCGCCGCTGGTGGGATCGCGCGAAGGCCGACTTCGTGGTGCCGACCGACGAGGAGATGGCGAAGAAGCGCGAGCGCATCGCGGCCGCCGCCGCGAAGTACAAGCGCCCCGACACCAAGACC
>CAYRQC010000227.1:0-2684 GCA_964426265.1 uncultured Phycisphaerales bacterium
GCCGCGCGCCGCTCGTCGAGCTTCGCCTGCGCGAGCTCTCGCAGGCGGGTACGCACCACCGGCGAGTCGGGCGCGAGCGCCAGCCAGACGCCACACGCGAAGCCGGCGCGGTCCCAGTCGTACGACTTTGCCTGCGCTATCGCCGCCGCGACCAGCTCCTGCTGCGTCTTGGCGGGCGCGGCCGCGAGATCGCGCGCCAGCGGTGCGGCGGCGACGAGTGCGCTGCGCGTCGCCGACTCCTGCAGCGCCGCCAGAAGCAAACGCGCCCGCTCCGCTTCGGGCAACGTCGCGACCAGCAACTGCGCATGGCGGCGCAACGAGCCGTCGTACTGCACCGCCGCGGCGAAGAGGCGCTCGGCATCGCCCGGTGCGGCGCGCCGCCGGATCAAAGCGAGCGCCTGATGTTTCAACGCCTCTCCGCCGCCAACGATCAGCAGCTCGACCGCCCGCTCGGCCGCTTCCGGAAACGTGACCGGATCGGCGCACCGCAGCAGCTGCGCCGCCAGTGCCTCGCAGCGATCGTGCAGGAGCGACGCGAAGATCACGGGGCGGAGCCCTTGCGCGAGCAGTGCGTCGAGCGCGGCGAGCCGCTCGTCGTCCCGCAGGGTGACGTCGAAGAGGCGCTCGATCGGGTCATCGCCGGCGGTCGTCGAGCGCGCAGCGGAGGAGGCGGCGGCGGCGCTGGTGCCCTCCCACGTCACGATCGAGAGCCACAGCGTGGCCGCGATCCATCGAAATGGAGATCGACGCCAGGCCACGTCCCATCGGTTCCATCGTCGGGCACTCATGACGTCGCCCCCCATGTGAGGTCGTCGAGGCGCAGCGATCACGAGTAGTCACGCCCATGCGAAAGGTTGCGCCGCGCGGGCGACCCGGCGAATCAGCGGCGGGAGTCGTCCGCGGGAGGATCAGGCTTCTCGATGAGCCACGGCGTCAGCAGCTCGCGCAACCGCGCGTAGTGGGGGCTCGTGCGCCGCAGAGCGACCGTCAGGCCGCGCATCCTCTGCCGCGAGAAGCGCTCGTACTCGTCCTTGAAGGTCGGATGGCCGCTGATGGCCGCGCGCATCTCCGTGTAGTCGTGATGCGGCAAGTAGAGCAGGTCGGGGTGGTCGATCGTGAGCAACCGGTCGGCCGAGAACCCGTGCAGCGCGAAGTCGGTGTCGTGCAGCCCGCAGAGGTCGACCACCCGCTTGCCGCTCGCGCGCAGACCGATGAAGCCGATCTCCGTTCCGGCCACCACGAGGTCGTCCGGCAGGTCGGGAAGCTCCGCGACGGCGAAGATCCGGGTGAGCAGGCTCGCGGCGTTGCTGATCCAGACCGCGTCGGAATCGGGATCGTCGACCTTCGCTTCCGCAGAGGTTCCCGACTCGGCACGCACGGTCGCCCGCTGCTGCGCCAGCCATTCGTCACCATGCTCGATGCCCAAGTAGAGCGTCGGGCCGAGCGCGCCAATGAACAGGAGCGAGGTGGTGATCGCCATCACCCGCTGTCGCCCCGGCGTGATCACGAGGGGTGGATCGCGCAGCCACTGCGCCGCAGCGCGGCAGGCGAGATAGACCAGCGGCGGCACCATCGGGTAGTAGAAGCGCTGACCCGCCGGCATCACCTGCAGCACGAAGAAGCGGCACCAGACGCAGAACGCCGCCGTCGCCGCGAAGAGGCCGAGCTCGACCGGCCCCCACGTAGCGCGCAGCCGCCGCACGCCACCCAACAGCGGCGACACCGCGAGCAGCAGCAGCGGCCAGTGGTGCCACGTGAAGGTCACCAGTCCGTCGGCCGCGAGGAGGGCGTAGCGCGCGTCCATATCCGCGCCGTAGCGATGCGCCGCCTTCGCATAGAACGGCAATGGAAGCGCCGAGCCGAAGTACCAGCGCGCCACGCCCAGTTGGGCCGCCAGCACCGCGGCCGCGACCAGTCCGGCGCACCACGCCAGTCGGCGCGCCTTCGCGTCGGCGGCACCGATGAGAAGCGTGAGCAGGACACTGGCCGGGAAGAGCAGGAGATCGGGGCGCGCCACGAAGAGCCCGCCACCCAGCGCCCCCACCGTGATCGCCGCGAGGCGTGTCGGCGTTCGCTGCATCCGATCGGCGGCGAGCATGAAGCCACACAACGCCGCGAGCGCGAAGGTGGTGTCCATGCCGGTCGTGAAGTGGTAGCAGAGGGCGCACTGCCCGAGCGCGCCGAACAGCACCACGACCAGCAGCAGCCCCCGCCGCGGCGCGTCCCGCGTCGCCCGCAGCGCGAGCCACGCGAGCAGCCCGATCAACACCACACCAAAGAGCACGCTCGCGTAGAGGACGGCGAAGTCGTCGCTCGGCGGACCGAGTGCTCGCAACAACGTCACCGGCGCCAGGAACAACAGCGCCGTGAGGCCGAAGGTCGGCGGCTCGCCCGCATTCCAGCGCACGCCGAGCCCCGCCAGCAAGTGATCAGCGTAGCGCTCGTACATGTAGGCGTCGTCCCACACGCGACGCATACCGAGCCTCGCGGCGACGTCGGTCACCACACTGAACAAGACCGCGACGGCGAGCAGGACGCCGAGCCACGTTGCGATGCGCATGGCAAGCGAGGGGTGCGGCGCGACTTCACAAGAAAGAGGTGGTTGCGAAGGCACAGTGCCCGCTCACGCGGCCGTCGTCGGCGGATCGAGCACGATGAGGGTGACGCCGCCATCGACCGCGGCG